>JAHWKT010000093.1 GCA_019347695.1 Actinomycetota bacterium
ACCCCGATCCGCGCTCCGGTGACGGTCCGCGCCGCGGTACCCCGATCGATCAGCCACAGGGCTGACGCGGTAGGTTGCAGCGCATGAAGCGCTTGCTGCAGCTGGTCGTCGCGATCGCCGTGGCCGGTTTGGCCTGGGGTGTCATCGAGCGACGGTGGTTCGTGCTGCGGCATCAGACGATCCCGGCATTGCAGGACCCACAGGCGCCGGTGCTGCGGGTCCTGCACCTGTCGGATCTGCACCTCGCGCCTGGCGACCGCCGCATGGCGGCGTTCATCCGCGGCGCGCTGACCCACGGTCCCGACCTGATCGTGGTGACCGGTGACATCCTCGGTCACGCGGACGCCATCGACGACGCCGTGGCACTGCTCGCGAGCGTCGGTGCGGATCGCCCGGCGATTGCGGTGCTCGGATCGAACGACCGGTACGGTCCCGTCCTGCGCAACCCACTGCGCTACCTGTGGGGGCCCACCCGCCACCATCCGGGGGGGCGGCTCGACACCGAACGACTGGTGGTCGGGCTGAAGGAAGCAGGGTGGCACGTGCTCCGCAACGAGCGGGTGACGGTCCCCACGGCCGCCGGCGACATCGACGTCGTCGGGCTCGACGACCCCCACATCGGCGCGGACAGTCCGGCGCAGGTCGATTGGACCGCACCTGCCGGCCCGTGCCCGTTGCGTCTCGGCGTCGTGCACTCGCCGTACATGGACGTCCTACGCCAGTTCGCGGCCCATGGGTTCGGCCTCACCCTCGCCGGACACACGCACGGCGGCCAGGTCCGCGTGCCCGGCATCGGTGCGCTCGTCGACAACTGTGATCTTCCCCTCAAGATGGCACGGGGACCGTCGCGTGTCGACGGTGGCATGTGGCTGCACGTGTCTGCCGGGCTCGGGACGTCGCGCTACGCCCCGGTCCGCTTCGCCTGCCGCCCAGAGGCGAGCATCCTGGACCTCGTGGCGCCACCTCGGGATGCAATCGAGCTTTGAGTCGCCCCAGTCGGCGGGCTAGGCTGTAGCCGCTACGGGATGTAGCGCAGCTTGGTTAGCGCGCCACGTTCGGGACGTGGAGGCCCCGGGTTCAAATCCCGGCATCCCGACCACACGACATCGCGCCATCTCCTCGACCATCCGATTTCGTGGTCTTTGGTTCACTGTCGGACCTTGCCCAACCGCATAGGCCGTTCTACGCTGCCCCGAGGCCATGGGCGGTCGCGTCCTGCAACGCTGGCACCACGACGTCAGGTGAGTGATGCGCAACAGACGAGTGACACGGGTGGGGTTCGTTGCAACAGCCATGGTGGCGCTGTTGGCGGTCGGCGCATCGCCTGCGTTCGCGCAGGAGAGCGTCGGGGGCATCGACCAGGCGGTCAACGATGCGCTCGGTCCGTTCTCGGAGTGGATCGCGGGCGTCGTGTTCTGGGCGCCGCCGATCGAGAACTTCCCCCCGCTGATCGTCCTGTGGCTGGTCGGCGCCGGCATCTTCTTCACCTTCTACCTGAAGTGGATCAACATCCGCGGGTTCAAGCACTCGATCGACGTCACGCGCGGGGCGTACGACGATCCCGACGACCCAGGTGAAACCACCCACTTCCAGGCGTTGATGACCGCGCTGTCGGCGACGGTCGGGATCGGCAACATCGCCGGCGTGGCGGTGGCGATCAGCCTCGGCGGCCCTGGCGCGACGTTGTGGATGGTCATCGCGGCGATCTTCGGCATGACGCTGAAGTTCACCGAGTGCTCGCTGGCGCTGAAGTACCGCAACGAGTTCGAGGACGGTCACGTCTCCGGCGGACCCATGTACTACCTGGACATGGGGCTGCAGGAGAAGGGCTGGCCGAAGTGGGCCGCCAAGTTCTGCGCGGGCTTCTTCGCGTTCGCGACCATCGGCGGCGCCGTGGGGGCCGCCAACATGTTCCAGGTCGGTCAGGCCCAGATCCAGTTCCTTCAGATCGTCGGCGAGGAAGGATTCTGGGCCGACAACGCCTGGGTCTTCGGTCTGATCTTCGCGATCATCATCGGCATCGTGATCATCGGTGGCATCCGCAGCATCGCCCGCGTCACCGAGAAGCTCGTGCCGTTCATGGCGGGCTTCTACATCCTCGCCGGCGTGATCATCATCATCTTGAACATCGACCAGTTCCTGCCGGCGCTCGGCGCGATTATCGGCGGCGCGTTCACCGGCGAGGCCGCCGCTGGCGGTGTGGTCGGCGCGTTCGTCGTGGGCATCCAGCGCGCGGCGTTCTCCAACGAGGCCGGTCTCGGATCGGCTGCGATCGCCCACTCGTCGGCCAAGACCGACCTGTGGATCCGCGAGGGCTTCGTGGCACAGCTCGGTCCGGTGATCGACACGATCATCGTCTGCGTGGTCACGGCGAGCGTGATCGTGATCACCGGCGTCTACGAATCCGCGGGCGAGAACGTCGAGGGCGTCAGCCTTACGAGCGAGGCGTTCGGCACCAAGATCGGCTGGTTCCCGCAGGTGCTGTCGGTCGCGGTCATCCTGTTCGCGTTCTCCACGATGATCTCGTGGTCCTACTACGCGGTGAAGGCCGCGAACTACCTGTTCGGCGAGAGCACCATGGTGGTCAGGCTGACCCAGCTGCTGTTCCTGCTGTTCGTCGTCGCCGGCGCCGCCCTGTCGCTGGAGAACGTGGTCCCGCTCATGGACGCGCTGATCTTCCTGATGCCACTGATGAACGTGCTCGGCCTCTACGTCCTCGGGTCCGAGGTCAAGAAGGGGCTCGCCGAGTACTGGGACGCGCTGCAGAGCGGCGAGATGATGACGTACGCGCAGGAACAGGAAGCCCAGGCGGGCACGTCTGGCATCTGACGGGCCGGGCGCGCGTCCCGGGCTCCACGTCCGAGCGCGCTAGGCTGCCGGTCCGATGGATCTCGCCGCGTTCCAGGCGCAGATGCGCGCGTTGTATGGCGCCCGCGACGAGCAGCGCGGCCCCGCGAGGACGTTCGCGTGGTTCGCCGAGGAGTGCGGTGAGCTGTCGCGGGCGATCTTCCGCGGCACTCACGACGACCGCGTCACCGAGTTCTCCGACGTGCTCGCCTGGTTGGCGTCGCTGGCGGACCTTACCGGTGTCGACCTCGCGGACGCCGCGCAGCGGTACGCGGAGGGTTGTCCGCGGTGTCGCCGGTCTCCGTGTGGGTGTGCACGCGGATAGGCGAACCGACTACGGACCGCTGCCCGAGCCCGAGCCCGATCCGTCTTCGACGCCCGTCGCCGAGCCCGAGCCGCTGCCCGAGGCCGGTTCACTGCCGACGGTCCGTACGCCCTCGTCGGCGCCGCTGCACGCTGCAAGCAACACCACGAGGACCACGAGCAACCGCAACCGCATAGGAGATCTCCAACTAAGGGTAGCTTTACCTTCGCTCAGAGCCTACACCAGCCCTCGGTCGATCAGCAACTCGGCGATCTGCACCGTGTTCAGCGCGGCGCCCTTGAGCAGGTTGTCGCCGACGACGAAGAAGTTGAGCGCATGCGGGTCGACCAGGTCAGCCCGGATCCGTCCCACCGCGACCTCATCACGCCCAGCCCACTCGAGCGGCGTCGGTCGATCACAGACCTCCAACCCGTCGAACGCGCCGAGGGCCGCTATCGCGCGATCGACGTCGACCGCACGGGTGAACGTCGCACGGATCTGGATGGCGTGACCAGCCAAGACCGGCACGCGCACGCACGTCGGCGACACCCTCAGGTCCGGCAGGCCGAGGATCTTGCGCGACTCGTCGCGCAGCTTCATCTCTTCGTCGGAGTAGCCGTGCTGTGCAGGCGAGCCGAGCCACGGCACCACGTTGAACGCCAATGTCGCCGCGTGCACCCGATGCTCGACCAGCTTGGCCGCCGCCGCACCGTCGCGGCGCAGCAGCTCGGGTTCGGCAAGCAGCGTGGGCATCTGCGCCAGCAGCTCGTCGATCCCCTGCTGGCCCGCGCCTCCCGCCGCCTGGAAGCTCGTGGCGACCATGTCGACCAGGCCGAACTCGTCGTGCAGGGCCTTGCACGGCAGCATCGAAGCCATGGTGGTGCAGTTCGGGTTGGCGATGATGGCCCGCCGCATCTCGTCGACGGCCTGCGGGTTCACCTCGGTGACGACCAGCGGCACGTCGGCGTCCATGCGGAAGGCGGACGAGTTGTCCACCACGATCGCGCCGGCCTTCACCGCCTGCGGCGCGTACTCGCGCGAGCGGGAGCCGCCGGCCGAGAACAACGCCACGTCGACGCCCTCGAACACGTCAGGCTCCGAGAGCGCCTGGACGGTCACCTCGCGGTCACCGAACTGCAGCCGGCGGCCCGCCGATCTCTCCGACGCGATCAGACGGACGTCGTCGTACGGGAAGTTCCGTCGCAGCAGCAATCGCCGCAGATCCTGCCCCACCGCGCCGGTTGCCCCGACGATCGCGACCGTGCGTCCCATGTGCTCGTCCCTCACCTCTCACGCCGATCCGCCGGCGTTCGTGCGTCTGACTAGCGGGCGATGACCTCACCCAGTCCGGCGTCCTCGCCACCGAGCCCGAAGTGCTCGTGCACCGCGGTGACCGCCGCGTCGACATCGGCACGGCGGACGACCACCGAGATCCGGATCGTCGATGTCGAGATCATCTCGATGTTCACGCCGGCCTCGCTGAGCGCCCGGAACATCGCCGCGGCCACCCCGGGATGGGTCTTCATGCCGGCGCCGACCAGCGACACCTTGGCGATCTGATCGTCGAACGTCACGTGGTGCGCGCCGATCTCCGACGACACGTGTTCGAGCAGCTGCAGCGCGCGGGGCCCCTCGGCGCGGGGCAGTGTGCAGGAGATGTCGGTGGTCCCGTCGTCGCCGACGTTCTGCACGATCATGTCGACGTTGATGTTGGCGTCCGCGAACGCCGTGAAGATCTGCGCGGCTACGCCCGGCTTGTCCGGCACCCGCCGGATGACGAGCTTGCCCTCGCTCGTGTCGTGGGCCACGCCCGAGATGATCGGATGTTCCATGGTCTTCGTCGCCTTCCGCACCCAGGTCCCGTCCTGCCAGCTGAACGAGCTGCGGACGTGGATGTCGACCCCGTGATTGCGCGCGTACTCCACGCTGCGCACCTGCAGCACCCTCGCGCCACACGCCGCCAGCTCGAGCATCTCCTCGTGGGAGACCTCACGGAGCCGTTGCGCCGCGGGCACCAACCGGGGGTCGGCCGTGTACACGCCATCGACGTCGGTGTAGATCTCGCACACCGGCGCGCCAAGGGCGGCCGCCAGTGCCACCGCGGTGGTGTCGCTGCCGCCGCGCCCCAGCGTCGTGACGTCCTTGGACTCGCGCGACACCCCCTGGAAGCCAGCGACGATCACCACGTGCCCGCCGCCGAGCGCTTCGGTGATGCGGCCGGGCGTGATGTCGAGGATGCGGGCCTTGCCGTGCACCGCGTCGGTGATGATGCCCGCCTGGCTGCCGGTGAAGCTGCGCGCGGTCAGCCCGCGCGCGTGGATGGCCATCGCCAACAGCGACATCGAGATCCGCTCACCGGCGGTGAGCAGCATGTCCAGCTCACGACCCGGCGGTGCGGGGCTCACCTCGTGCGCCTGTTGAACGAGCCGGTCCGTGGTCGACCCCATCGCCGAGACGACGACCACCACGCCGTTGCCGTCACGTGCCGCGCGTTCGACGCGTTGGGCGACACGACGGATGCGGTCGGTGTCGCCCACCGACGTTCCTCCGTACTTCTGCACCACGATCACACGACGGTCCAAACCCGATCGATCACCTGTCTGTCAACGGTCGCCAATGCTAACCACCCGCCGCCGGCCTGTCGCTGCGCGCGTGTAGCCCAGTCGCCGATATCGAAGGGTCGACGACACCCATGGCCGAGATCCGCGACGTACGCTTCAGAGGTGGACGAGCTGATCGAACAGCTCGCGACGCTGGTCGCGGGGGGAGACGTCGTGGCGCTGTCCGGTGCGGGCATGTCCACCGACTCGGGCATCCCCGACTACCGCGGCCCAACGGGCACGCAGCGGCGGCATCCGCCGATGACCTACCGCGAGTTCGTATCCGATCACGAGGCCCGGCGTCGCTACTGGGCCCGCAGCCAGCTCGGTTGGCGACACGTCACGCGCGCCCGACCCAACCCGTCACACGGCGCGCTCGCGACGCTGGAGCGACGCGGCTGGGTGTCGGGACTGATCACCCAGAACGTCGACGGGCTGCATCCCGTGGCCGGCAGCCGCAACGTGGTCGAGCTGCACGGCAACCTCGCCCGGACGCTGTGCCTGGACTGTGGTGACGCACGTCCACGGCAGCGGCTCGCCGAGCGGCTCGACGCGCTCAACCCGGGGTTCGCGCCGCGCCCTGCGCGGATGGCCCCCGACGGCGACGCCGACCTGCATGCCACGGCCGAGCGCACGTTCGTCGTCGCAGCGTGCACGGTGTGCGGCGGTGTCCTCAAGCCCGATGTGGTCTTCTTCGGCGAGCGGGTGCCCAGAGCCCGGGTCGAGCGCAGCTTCGCCATGCTCGAGGCGGCCAGCGCGCTCCTCGTCGTCGGATCGTCGCTGACGGTCATGTCCGGCTACCGGTTCGTGATCCGCGCGCGCAAGCGCGGGACACCGGTCGCAATCGTCAACCGCGGACCGACCCGCGGGGACGCCGATGCCGTCGTACGCATCGACGCCGGCCTCGCCGACGTCCTGCCACGCCTGGTCGACCTCCTCGCCGACCGGGCACCGACCCGCGCCCCTGCGCCGCCATCGAGCCTCGAGGCGGTCGAAAGAAGTCGATCATAGGCCGCTCTGCTTCGACCACCCCGACGCCGGCGGCGGTTCAGGCACGTTCGCCTTCGATCTTGGCGACCTGGGTGCGGGTGGCGAGCAGCGCGTCGGGGTTGACCGAGATCGAGTCGATGCCGGCCTCGACGAGGAACGCGGCGAGATCGGGGTGGTCGCTGGGGCCCTGCCCGCAGATGCCGACCACGCGGTCCTTGGCGTGCGCCGCGTCGATCACCATGCTGATCGCTCTGCGGACCGCGGGGTTGCGCTCGTCGAACAGGTGCGCGAGATGCCCTGAGTCCCGGTCGACGCCCAGGACCAGCTGCGTCAGGTCGTTGCTGCCGATCGAGAACCCGTCGAACCGGTCCGCGAACTCGTCGGCGAGCAGCACGTTGGCCGGGATCTCGCACATCACGTACACCTGCAGGCCGTGCTCGCCACGGACCAACCCCTCGCCGGCCATGACCGCCAGCACCTTGTCGGCCTCCTCGAGCGTCCGCACGAACGGCAGCATGACGATGACGTTGTCCAGGCCCATCGTCTCCCGGACGCGCTTGAGCGCGCGACACTCCAACGCGAACGCCTCCCGGTAGCCCTCGGTGTAGTAGCGGCTGGCCCCGCGCCAGCCCAGCATCGGGTTGCTCTCCTCCGGCTCGAACTGACGGCCGCCGATCAGATCGGCGTACTCGTTGCTCTTGAAGTCGCTGGTGCGCACCACCACCGGGTCGGGGTACCGCGACGCCGCGATCCGCGCGATGCCCAGCGACAACCGGTCGACGAAGTACGCGCGCAGGTCGTGGTAGCCGATCGTCAGCTTCTCGATGTGACGGCGCACCTTGCGATCCTCGACGTCGTCGAAGCGCACCAGCGCCATCGGATGGACCTGGATGTGATCGTTGACGATGAACTCCATCCGCGCCAGACCGACCCCGTCCGACGGCAGCTGCCACCAGCGCATCGCGGCGCCGGGCGACGCCAGGATCAACATCACCTTGGTCGCGGTGTCCGGCAGGTTGGACACGTCCAGCGTCTCCTCGGTCCATGCGATCTCGCCGTCGTACACGAGCCCGGCGTCGCCCTCCGCGCACGACACCGTCACCACGGCGCCGTCGGACAGCACACTGGTCGCGTCGTCGGCGCCGACGACGGCGGGGATCCCCAACTCGCGGCTGATGATCGCCGCATGCGCGGTCCTGCCGCCGCGGTCGGTGACCACCGCGCTGGCACGCGCCATCAACGGCCCCCAGTCGGGGTCGGTCATCTCGGTCACCAGCACGTCGCCGTCGCAGAAGTCATCGGCGTCCTCCGGACTTGCCAGCAGCCGCACGGTTCCGCTGGCGACCGCGCCGCCCACCGCGACGCCCCGCACCAACGGCGTCGCGTCGGTCCGCACCTGGTAGCTGGTCAGCGACGACGCCCCTGCCCGGGACTGCACGGTCTCGGGACGCGCCTGGACGACGAACAGCTCGCCGGACTCGCCGTCCTTGGCCCACTCGATGTCCATCGGCCGCCCGTAGTGCGCCTCGATCGACCTCGCCCACCGCGCGAGGCGCAGCACCTCGTCGTCGGTCAGCACGTACGACTCGCGCTCCCGCCGGCGGGTGTCGACCACCTTGGTCGCGGCCGCCTCACCGCGCGCGTAGACCTCCTTCGACAGCTTCGACCCCAGCACCCGGTCGATGATCGGCCGCTGCGGCTCGCCCTCTGGCGTCGTGCCGTCCAGCGCCGACTTGAACACCACCCACTCGTCGGGCTCGACGTTGCCGCGGACCAGATGCTCACCCAGCCCCCACGAGCCGTTGATCACGATCACGTCGGGAAACCCGGTGTCGGGCTCCAGCGTGAACGCGACACCCGAGCACGCCCGCCCCGCGCGCACCATCTTCTGGATGCCCACGCTCAACCCGACCGCGCGGTCGTCGAAGCCGTGCCGCGCCCGGTACACGATCGCCCGATCGGTGAACAGCGACGTGTAGCAGAACCGCACCGCGTCCAGCACGTCATCGCGGCCGGTGACGTTGAGCATCGTCTCCTGCTGACCGGCGAAGCTCGCGTCGGGAAGGTCCTCCGCCGTCGCCGAGCTGCGGACCGCGACATCGACCTCGGCCATGCCGTAGCGTTCGCACAGCCCGTCGTACGCCTCACGGATCTCGGAAGCCAGATCGTCCGGGAATCGGCCCCGCCCCACCGCGCGCCGCAACCGGTCACCCACATCGCGCACCCGGCTGTCGTCGTCGCGCAACTCGTCGACCGCCTCGGCGATCAGCTCGCCGATCCCGTTCTCGTCGATGTAGCGCCGGAACCCCTCGACGGTCACGGCCACGCCCTCGGGGACCTGCACGCCCTGCTGTTTCAGGCCCCGCAGCATCTCCCCCAGCGACGCGTTCTTGCCGCCCACCACATTCACGTCGTCCCGGCCGAACTCGTCCAACGGCCGCACCAACCGTCCCATCACGGCCCTCCAGTCGTCGCCGGGCCGGCTGCGACCACGACCGTCGCGGGTCGTCCAGCCCGTCGAGGACGGTAGGCAGCCGACAGCAACGGTGTCAACGACCGATCCGCCGTCGGCCGCGGCCAGGGGTCACAGGGCGCGGCGGCCCGCGAACGCGCGGCCCAGGGTGATCTCGTCGGCGTACTCGAGATCGCCGCCGACCGGCAGTCCCGACGCGATCCGGCTGACACGCAGCTCCATCGACTTCAGCAGCTTCGACAGGTAGCTGGCAGTGGCCTCCCCCTCGATGTTTGGGTTGGTGGCCAGCACGACCTCCGCGATGTCCTCGGCGCCGATGCGACCGACGAGCTCGCGCACGCGCAGCTGATCGGGCCCAACGCCGTCGATGGGTGAGATGGCGCCGCCGAGCACGTGGTAGCGGCCACGGAACTCGGCGGTCTTCTCGATGGCGAGCACGTCGCGGGGTTCCTCGACGACGCACAGCACGGTGGGGTCGCGTCGGGCGTCCCGGCAGATCCGGCACTCCTCGAGCTCGCTGACGTTGAAGCAGCGACGGCAGAACTGCACCTTCTGCTTGATCGCACGGATCGCGTCGGCCAGGCGTTCGGCGTCGGCGATGTCGACCTGGAGCAGATGGAACGCCAGGCGCTGCGCGCTCTTGGGTCCGACACCCGGCAGCCGACCCAGCTCCTCGATCAGGTCCTGGATCGGACCTTCGTACACGCTCATCGGGCCACGCGACGGACCGTGGGTGTCGCGGTCAGATCATGCCCGGCGGAAGGCCGAGCCCGCCGGCGAGGCTGCCGAGCTTGTCCTGCTCGAGCTCGCGCGCACGCCGCAGGCCATCGTTCACGGCGGCGACCACGAGATCCTGCAGCATCTCGACATCGTCGGGATCCACCGCCTCGGGCGCGATCTCGATGCGGGTCAGATCGCCCGTGCCGGTGACCACCGCGTTGACCGTGCCGCCGCCGGCGCTGCCGGTCACCTCGAGCTGGGCGATCTCCTCCTGCGCCTTGGCGAGCTTGCGCTGCAGCGCCTGGGCCTGTTGCAGCATCTGGTTCATGACATGTGCCTACCGCTCGGCTGCCGATCGTGTGTGCGTTCAGCCTACCCGGGCCCCGAGTCGGCGGTGTGATCGACGACGGTCGCCCCGAGGTTGCGCCGCAGCATCTCGATGGCCTGTGTGCGCAGTTCGTCCTCGTCGGGCAGCTCGCCCGCGGCCTCCATCGCCTCGCGCTCGGCGACGGCGGCCGCCTCGGGATCCTCGGCTGTGGTCGACTCGTCCTCGGTCGCCACGGTGCACCGCAGCTGCGCCCGCAGACCGAGCACATCGTGGATCGCGCCGCCGATGATGCGCTGCCCCTGCTCACCACCGCACTCCTCGGCGTGGAACCGGTGACCCGCCTTGAACTCCAGGGTGACGGTCTGACCGTCCAGCGCCACCGGGCGTCCCATCGACGCCAGTGCGTGCCATCGCACCTTCTGCTGCTTGACGCGGTCGAGCACCGCCGGCCACGACTGCTTGAGCAGCTCGATGTCGACCTCGTCGTCACCGTGGGATGCCGGCGGTGACGCGGCGTCCAGTGTCGACAGTCCGGGCGAGGGGCGTGCGACCGCAGGATCGGGCGTCACCGGGGCGGGCGTGGCCGTCACCGCAGGATCGTCGGCGACGTCGGGCGCGGTGGCCGCAGGTGCGACGGCCGACGGCGCAGGGGCAGACCCCGCGGGGGCAGCGTCTGCGCCCGCGTACGTGGCCGTCGCGGGTTGCTCCGCCGTCGAGGTCGCAGACCGCGGTGGCTGATCGACGCCGCTGCGACGTTCCAGGCGGTCCAGGCGCGCGCCGAGGGCGGCGGGGTCGCCGGAGGATTCCGGCAGCGCCGCCTTGGCCAGCGCGAGCTCGAGCGGCAACCGCGTGTTTCCGCGCCGCATCTGCGCCTGGCACTCGGCCAGCAGGTCCACTGCGCGCAGCAGCTCGATCTGGCCCAGACGGTCGGCCTGCACCCGCAGGCGTGCCAGTTGCTCGGCAGTCCCGGGCACCAGATCGGCGTCGGGCGCCGACTGCAGCAGGAACAGGACGCGCAGGTGCTCGGTCGCGTCCCGCGTGAACTGGCGGAGGTCGTGGCCGCTGTCGGCGAGCCGCTGCACCAACCGGCACAACGCGGCAACGTCACCCCCCGCGATGCTGCCGGCCATGTCGGCGAGCAGATCGTCGTCGGTGGCCCCCAGCACCGCCGTGACCCCCTCGACGGTGACCTTGGGACCGGTGAACGCCATCACCTGCTCGAGCACCGACTCCGTGTCGCGAGCGCTGCCGTCGCCGGCCCGCACGATCAGTGCGACGCTGCCGACATCGAAGGAGATCTGCTCGCGCTCGCCGATGTGCTCGACGCGCGCGGCGAGCGTGTCGGCGTCGAGCCGACGGAAGTCGAACCGCTGCGTCCGCGACAGGATGGTGGCGAGCACCTTGTGCGGCTCGGTCGTGGCGAACACGAACAGCACGTGGTCCGGCGGCTCCTCGACCGTCTTGAGGAACGCGTTCCACCCCGCCGTCGACAGCATGTGGCACTCGTCGACGATGTAGACCTTCATGCGCGCCGACGCCGGCGCGAACGCGACCCGCTCACGCAGGTCGCGGACGTCGTCGACGCCGCCGTGGCTGGCGGCGTCGATCTCGATGACATCGACGTTCGCGCCATCGGTGATCGAGGTGCACTGCGCACACTCGTTGCACGGCGACGGTGTCGGCCCGTGCACGCAGTTGACAGCCTTGGCCAGGATCCGGGCCGTCGACGTCTTGCCGGTGCCACGCGGCCCCGTGAACAGGTACGCGTGGTGCAGACGATCCTCGGTGATGGCCTGCGACAACGTCTCGGTGACGTGGGGTTGCCCGACGATCTCGGCGAAGGTCTGTGGCCGGTACTTGCGATAGAGCGAGACGTGGGCCATGGCACCTCCGCGGCATCCACCCTGACACGCGTCGTGGTCGCTACCGGACGGACGACCGGGCACGGGAGCTCCGCAGCACCCGCCGCGGACCGCTTATGGCTGCTGCCTTCCGGCCCTGACCAGGTTCACGGTGCGACGTCGCACGGGACCGCACCCATCGTCCGCCCGGTACCGACCACGGCGGAACCCGGATGATAGCAGCGCCGCCGAGCGCGGTCGGCAGCGCGTGATGGCCACCGGGGCGTGCGGCGCACCGCCGCGACCTCACGAATCACGCCGCCGGCGCGACCCAACAGGATCATGCATCGGGGCGATAGCGGCAGCGCTGTGTGGTGGTGGCGTGCGCCGCGGCGTCGCCATCCGCGAGCGCGGCGCGGGCCTCATCGAACGTGTCCACGCCGAGCACCCTCAGGTCGCTGCCGGCGGGGACGGCGTCGCGGGCGACGGCCGCCTGACCCGCGGGCGCAACGAACACGTCGGCGCCCTCGCGCGCCGCCGCCGGCACCTTCAACGCGATGTTGGCGATCGCACCGACCCTGCCGTCGAGCGCCAGCGTCCCGGTGCCGGCGATGCGCCGACCGCGGGCGAGGTCGACCTCATCGACGAGATCGAAGACGGCCAGCCCGACCATCAGACCTGCGCTGGGACCACCCACCCGGCCCGATGCGACATCGACGGCCAGTGGCGTGCGCACCCGCGGTCGGTGGGTGGTGATGCGGACACCGATCATCGGGCGTCGTGCGTCGTCGAGCTCCTCCGACCGCGGCGTGACCACCTCCACCTGGTCAGCGCCGTCGCGCCGCACCCGCAGCTCGATCGGGCGCTCGTCGGTGATCGCGGCGATCAGCTCGTCGTCGGTGCGGACCTGTGTCCCGTCGACCGCGGTGATCACGTCGCCGGGCTGCAGCACTCCGTCGGCCGGTGTGCCGTCGAGCACCTCGACCACATCGACGCCGCCGCCGCGCACCTCCACCGGGAGGCCGGCCGCCGCGAGGGCGACGACGATCGCGCGGTCCGTCGAGTCGATGAACACCTGCCGTTGGCGCTGGAGGTACCGGTCCCGGCGCACGCCGCCGAGCAGATCGTCGCGCGCGACCACCCGCTGATCCTCGCGGATACCCGCGAGCAGCAGCTCGAACACCGTGGCGTTGCGCTGGGAGACGGTCGTGAACAGGTAGTCGCCGTTGACGGCCGCGGCCGGCCGCTCGTCGATGGCGACGCACCCCGCGATACCCGCCGCCACGCCGGGCTGCTCGATGAACGCGGGCAGGGGTACGACCGCACCGGCCAGCACCAGCAGCGCGATCGACGCGGGCAGGAACCACCGTTGCAGCCGGCCCACTGCGCCGCCTGTGTCGCTCACCTGGCGATGTCGGCCACGAGACTGGGCGTGAGCAGCCCGACCGGTTCGCCATCGCGTACGGCGATGAGCATCCGGTCGCGCGCCTGTACGAGTTGATCGACGGCCTCGTCCATCGGCGTGTCGTCGGCGACGAACACGTCGGGCTCGGCGACCGCGTCGACGGTGGTGGCGGCCCACCGGTCACGGGGCACGCCGTCGAGGTCCTCGAGCCGGACCCCGCCGATCAGCGGGCGGCCGACCGGCCACAGCACCGACGGGCGCGTCTGCAGCCGGGTCGCGACCTCGCTCAGATGCAGGTCCGCCGGCACCGTGGGCGGCACCGTGCCCATCAGGTCCCGAACTTGACGCGTTCCCAGCTGCTCGCGCCGGCGGGCCGAGTGGTACGCATCGGACGAGGCGCGCAGCAGGAAGATGCCGATGAGACCTCCCCACAGGCCCAGACGCGCCAGCACCTGTGCAGCGATCCACAGGCTCCGAGGTTCGAACGTGGGGACCCCGGTGACCGACAGCACCGCGCCGAGGAGCAGGGAAGACGCGAACACCTGCCCGACCCGCGCGGCGAGCCGCGTCGCGCGGTGACGGGAACCGGTCACCAGCCACAGGACGGCGCGGAGCAGTCGGCCTCCGTCGAGCGGATAGCCCGGCACGAGGTTGAAGACCGCCATGGCGCCGTTGAGCCACGCCAGGTAGCCGGCGACGAGCTCCGGGGCCGAGAAGTCCGGCAACGCCCGGACGAGCAGCCCGAACACCGCCGCGATCACCAGGCTGATCAGCGGTCCGATGCCGACGATCACGACCTCGTCCGCGGCCCGTTTGGGTTCACCGACCGACTCGGTGACGCCCCCCAGCAGGAACAGGGTGATGCCGCGCACGGTCACGTCGCGATCCAGGCTCGTCACGGCGTGTCCGACCTCGTGCGCCAGGATGCACCCGATGAACAGCACCGTGGTGACCGCGGCGGCGACCCATGCACCGACGGTGGCGCCGGCGAACACCGGGTGCGTCACGAAGTCGCGTGCGAGCCAGAACGTGAACAGCCCCACCAGCAGCAGCACGGACGGTCCGACGTTGACGGGCACACCACGTACGGTGGCAACCGTCCAGCGCGCTCCGAACACGCCACCGGACCCAGGTGCTGCGGTTGCGGCCATCCAACTCCCCGGCGAAGTGTACGGTCCCTCGCTCGCTATACTGCCCGCCGAGCTCACGCTCCGCCGGAGCCGTCGCCTAGTCTGGCCTATGGCGCGGTCTTGGAATGGCCGTAGGGCGGCAACGCCCTCGAGGGTTCGAATCCCTCCGGCTCCGC
>JAHWKT010000094.1 GCA_019347695.1 Actinomycetota bacterium
ATCGTCGACGGCGCGCGCGTGGCGGTGAACACCTTGCGAGCCGCGCCGGCGCGCAACACGCCGACGTCGTCGATGCTGTCGCCGCCGGCCAGCATCGCCCCGATCACCGTCATCGCCTTGACGCCGACGTTGGCGCGGCCGGCCGCGTCTGCGGGCAGCTTGACGCGCTGGTCGATCAGCTCGGCGACGCCCAGCTTCTGCGGCAACGCCGCCGGTGCGTGCAACCCGCCGTTGGGCACCACGCTGTCGTCGTCGAAGGTGGTTTCAACCCGCGCAAGATCATGCGATGATCGCACCTGCGAGATGCCTCCCGATCCGGGCTCCAGCGGTCTTCGAACACCCGCATTGTCCCAGGCCAGGAGGCATTTCCACTGCAACCCGCCCGGCCATCAGCCGACGCTAGCCGGTGGATCCAGGGTTATTGGTGTGCTCCCCACAGACGGGTGCTGTGTGTCCTGATGGTGTCGTGCCGCCGTCGGCGACGGTGGACCAGGGACGGTTCTCGGCTCCGTGACATGTGGACCAGTCATCGTCTGGCCGGGTGCGCATTCCATTCGAGCGACAACTCGCCGTCTGACGCCGTCGCGACTCGCGACCCGAACGGACGGCTGATGCGATCGAGCGTGGCCCGCAGCCAGTGGGAGTCCTCGCTCGGTGCGCGTTCGAGCCGCATCCTGCGGGCCCGCATCGCGACCATGCGCAGGCCCGTCAGCGCGCCCGTGTCGGGCGCCACCGACGCCAGGTACAGCAACCGGAGGTCGTTGCGGTACGCCTCATGCCCGGCGATGCCTTCGTAGTCGTCGATGCTGTCGCCGCAGCCGTACAGGATCAGCTTGCCGCGATACACCTCGATTGGGCGAAGATGGTGCGACGAGTGGCCGAACACCACATCGACGCCACCGTCGATCAGCGCGTGAGCGACATCGATCTGCCGCTGGGTGACCTCATAGCCCCAGTTCGATCCCCAGTGCAGGGAGACCACGGCAATGTCTCCGGGCTTCTTGTGCTGCCGCAACGACTCGACGACGTTGGCGGCCGCGGCGTCGGGGGACGCAGGCAGGACATGCACGCCGGGCCGGCTGTCGGTTGCCGCCCACGATGGCGGGATGCCGCTGGACGCCATACCCATCGCAAAGACCAGCACCCGGACCTCGCGATCGAGCGGTATGGCCGCTGGTCGCCGCGCCTCTTTCGCGTCGGATCCCGCGCCGGCTGTCCTCAGGCCCGCCCCGGACAACGCCGCGAGCGTCTGACGCAGACCCGGGTGCCCGAAGTCCAGCACATGGTTGTTCGCCACTGTGCTCACGTCGGGCCGGGCGACCGAGAGGCCTGGCAGGTTGTCGGGGTCCATGCGGTAGTGGACGCGCTTGCGGGGATCGAACTGGTCACTCCGCGTGACACTTGTCTCGAGGTTCACGATCCGGACGTCGGGCGCGGCGCGGTCGAGGACGCGCAGCGCATCCCCCCAGGGCCAGGAGAAGTCGACAGGTCGCGAGATCGGGCCGTTGGCCCGCTCCGCCAGCGCGACGTAGTCGCGGGCGTCCTTGACGACCGGCTCCCGCAGCGTGGGATCCCCGGGATGGGGCAGGATCTGGTCTACGCCCCGGCCGAGCATCACGTCGCCACAGAGGAGCAACGTCACTACGTCACCGGACATGGCCAGCCTCCGCGTCGCTCCTCACCCATGATGGCTCGAGCGCGCTCGTCAAGAGGTCGGCCGAGCGCGACGCGGGGCCACGCCCCCTGCTGGTGTGGCGTCTAGCAGCCACATCGAGATCGGCGACTGGGTCGCGCGGTACTGGAGTCACATTCTGCGCACTCAACGTACGCGCATCGCTCCAACTCGTGGTCCCGGGTCGCGTACGCGTGGTCGACGGACGCGCGCAGGTTGTGCCAGACAGCGGCCAGCCTGGCGACGCCTTCGAGCTCGTCGGGGCCCCCCGAGCAGGTCACCACGGCCGACCGGCTCGCCGCGATGGCGCCGCGCATGTCGGCGACGCAGGCGGCGGCGGTGCCCACGACCGGCGTGATCGCCCTGCAGGCGGTGCGCGAGGTCCGAGCTCCCACGGCGCACCCGCTGTTCGCGAGCGTGATCGGTTCCCAGACGAGTGCGGGAGCGGCCCGCTTACTCGATGCGGGACCGATCGGACGTCAGCGTCGACGGCGCGGAGGGCGGAGGTCGAAGCGCTGCGCGCGCTGGAGGAAGGCGTCCTCGTCGGTGCGCAGCAGCAGCAACTGGGTCAGCATGACGTCGGCGTCGGGCATCGGCGGGTCGGAGCGCAGGCAGTAGCCCGCAACCGACCGCAGTCGCCCGGACCTGCCTGCGACCAGCCGGTAGACGTTGACGACCTGCCCACGGTAGATCCGGTAGCGATTGCCGTGCTGCGACGTGATGTCGAACCAGCCGAAGGTCGCGAGCGTGTCAGCCTGATCGATCGTCAGGTGCGCAGACAGCACCCGTTCGGCGCGCCGGTCGGGAGCCGTCGCGATCGCGGCGCGCTGTGCCGGCCACCGTGGGCGCGGGCGGCGGTCTCTCGAGCGGACCAACGCGCGCAGATCGAGCGGTTCGTTCACCCGCCGCGCATTCGCTGGCTGACGATGATCTGGCTCGCCTCGGCGTCGAACTCGCGGAGCGCGGTTGCGGTACCCGATTGCGTGTCCGACGGCGTCGTCGACCAGGCGAACGACCCCGCGCCGATCAGACGGTCGAACTCCTCCCGGAGCTCGCGGACCTGTTGAGGATCGTTGGGATCCCAGTGCCGCTCGTCGTCGCCGTCGGGGCCGAGGATGCGCATCACGCCCATGCGAAACCCTTGCACAATCTGCCTCGTCGAGTTCCACCGTAGCCCGCTGCGGCCACCGGGGCTTGACACACCGGTCGGTGCGTGCGGCGTCGCCTCCCTCGTTTGCGACGGTTCGGCGTCGCACTTCAGCCCACGGTGGCGGCTGGGGGCAGACATCCGCAGGCGCCACGGGCAGCGTCGACATCGCAAAGTGCGAGCACGGTGATGTCGTAGGGATACCAGCGGTGGTCGATGCCGAACACCGCCCCGAGGTCGCGCAGGCCGTTCACTGTTGGATTCTCTGGCTACCGCCGATCACCGCGTCGGCGACCTCCTCCAACGTGAGGTCGTGCGCCGCCGCGACGCGATCGTGCTGTGCACCAACACGATGCACACCGTCGCCGACGCGATCGACGCAGCCATCTCGATCCCGTTGCTCCACATCGCCGACGCTGTCTCGTCGCGGAGCGTCGACACCGTCGCGCTGCTCGGTACCCGCTACACCATGGAGCAGCCGTTCCTGCGTGAACGGTTGGGCATCTGGACGTCCCGCTCTTCCCGACGTCCCAGCTGCACGCGGTGGCGGCGGCCGA
Organism: Actinomycetota bacterium; assembly: GCA_019347695.1. Classification (GTDB taxonomy): domain Bacteria; phylum Actinomycetota; class Nitriliruptoria; order Euzebyales; family JAHELV01; genus JAHELV01. The sequence goes on from JAHWKT010000094.1 coordinate 3,377, forward strand.
GTTCGCCCTCGGTGACGGCTGATGACCCTCGACGTCGCATCAGTCGATGTGCAGCCGGGCAGCCTGTCTAACGAGGAGCTCGCGGGTCGCGGCGGTGGGGGCGCCGTCCGCCGCACGATGGTAGTCGACCCGTGCCTCGGCGTTGCGGCCGAGGCGCCGCAGCAGGTCGGCGCGGGTCGCGTGGAAGGGATGATAGCCGTCGAGGTCGAGCTGACCGATCAACGACAGTCCCGCCGCCGGCCCGTCGACCTCGGCGACGGCGATGGCGCGGTTCAACGCCACGACCGGACCCGGCGCGAGCGTCATGAGCTGGTCGTACAGCGTCACGATCTGCGTCCAGTCGGTCGCGTCGAGCGTGTCGGCATCGGCGTGCACGGCGTTGATGGCCGCCTGGATCTGGTACGGACCGGGGCGGTCGCGTTGGATGCATGCCCGCACGATCTGCTGCCCCTCCTCGATCCACCTGCGGTTCCAGCGGCGACGGTCCTGATCACGCAGCAGGATCAGCGAGCCATCATCGGCGAACCGGGCGCGGCAACATCACACAGCGCACCCGCTGCTGGTACTACCGCCATCCCGGGCTGTCGTGCTTCAAGTCCGGTGGAGACACCTGCCCCGCCCGCGACGGCGATCACCGCCTCGGCGTCGTGTTCGACCGGGGACCGTGCGTGCATCCGCATCCGTCGTCGATTGGCATGGCGCTGCTGGCCTGCGACGGCGAGATGACGGTGACCGGTCGGGCACGGATGCCGGTCGCGCAGCTGTGGGGGGACGGTTCCGATGCACACCGCGATCACCTGCTGGACGACGACGAGCTGCTGACTCACGTGCATCTGCCAGCCGGGTGGGCACGGGAACGCGCCGCCTACTTCCGCGTGATCAGCCGGTTCGAGGCGGAGTGGCCGCTCGTCGAGGCCGTCGCGCGGCTCGAGGTCGACGACGGTGTGGTGGTCCGCGCCGGGGTCGCGGTCGGCGGCGTGACCACGCTCCCGTTGCGCCTGCCTGCCGTCGAGGCGGCGCTGGTGGACCGGGCCGTCACGCCGGACGTGCTCGCCGCGGCCGCCCGGATCGCCACCGAGGGTGTCACACCGTTGCCGATGACCGGGTACAAGGTCAACCTGCTCGAGGCAGTGGTGCTCGAGGGGCTCGAACGCGCCATCGGCGACGGGCCCGAACGGGTCGAGTGAGCCCCTCGGCGCCCGATCCTGTCCGCGGTGTGACGATGTCGCGACCTCGCGGCGCCGGCGCGGCGACAGTGCGGTGACGGCTCGGACGCGTCGGTCACGGCGAGGTGTCCACCGCGCGTCGTGCGGAACGGAACGCCGTGTCAGTCGCAGGACGGATCGCCGCCGTCGGCGCGGCACTCCTTGTCCTGCTCGTGGGCGCAGTGCTCTGGTCGACCCGGCGCAGCGGGCCGTCGACAGAGATCTCGGTGACGGTGCCAACCGATCGGCCGTCGGCTGACAGCGCGCGGCCGGCACCGGTCGAAGCGGTCCGGTACGGCGGGTTCGTCCGGCGGTTGGAGCGGTCGCCGCCGGCGTTCGCCGGCGTCGGTGGTGTCGCGATCATCACACGCGATGAGCGGGGCACCACCGTGACGGTCGAGGTGACCGGCGTCCAGCCGGCCGCTCCGCTCGTCGCCCACGTCCACACCGGTCCGTGCATCGAGAACGGCGGCGCCCGATACCACTTCGATCCGGGTCGTCCCGCCGATCCGGCGAACCAGATCGCGTTGACCCTGATCACCGATGACGACAGGCAGGTCACCGGTGACGTGACGCACCCCGTGATCGCGGGGCCCGACGCACGATCGCTGCTCGTGACGCTCGCCGACGATCCGGCAACGCCGGTTGCGTGCAGCGACCTCGGCATCCCGGAGTGACGCCGTCCGCCGTCGCGTGTCGGATGGGGCCCGGATATGGTGCCTGGCCGCCACGGCGGTGGGGTGGCCGCGGGGGTGTGTCGGATGGAGCCCAGATGTGGTTGCTGTCCGGCACGCCGACGCGCGGTGGCGCAGGTAGCGTGAGCAGCGTTGACGACGACGCGCGAGACGCCGCTGCGCGGGCTGCTGCGCAACCCGCTGTTTCGCCGCTGGGCGGTGGCGAACCTGTTCGCGCGCCTGCCGCTGACGATGAACCTGCTGACCCTGGTCCTCGTCGGCGAGGTGGTCACCGGGTCGCTGGCCACCGGCGCGACGCTGGCCGGCATCCTCACGCTGACCAGCGGCCTGCTGGCGCAGCCGCGCGGGCGGCGGCTCGACCGTCGCGAGCTGCGGGCCGGGTTGCGGAGGGATCTGCTGGTGTCGGCCGCGGCCGTCCTCGTGCTGGCGGGTGCCGCGGCGGCGGGGTCGCCGGTGTGGGTGCTCGGCGTGCTGTCGGCTGTCGTCGGCGTCGCGTCCGCGGCGCTGCTGGGCGGCTTCCGGGCACTGCTCGTACCCACCGTCACCGCCGACGAGATCGAGCCGGCGAACGCGCTCGACGCCGTGTTCGTCGAGGTCGCCTTCGTCGCCGGGCCGGCGGTCGCCGGCGGGGCGGCGCTACTGATCGGGCCGATCGGGGTGCTCGTGCTTCAGGCTGCCGCGTTCCTGGTCGCCGCCTGGGTCGTCGGAGGTCTGCCGGTCCGTCCGCCGGTCGACGACCTGTCGCGCGCCGGACCGGCGCCGCTGCGCACCCGCGGTGCGACCAGCGTGTACCTGCTGGCGTTCGGTCCGGGTCTCGCACTCGGTGGCTGGGAGGCCACGATGCCGGCCCGGCTCGAGGCGTTCGGGTGGGAGCCGGCCACCGCGGGTCCGCTGCTCGCACTCACCGCGCTGGGCAGTGGGCTCGCCGGGCTCGTCGCCGCGAACCAGCGCGACCCGCTGCGACACGGTCGGATGCTCGCCGCCGTGCTGTTCCTGGCCTTCGCCGCCGTGTTCGTGCCGACGGCGCTGGCGTCGACGCTGGTGGTCCTCGCCGTGGCGCTGTTCGTGGTCGGCGTGCCGATCGCGCCACTCAACGCGCTGGCGGGACTGGCGCTGCAGCGCATCGTCGCGGCGCCCCGGCAGGCCGAGGGGTTCGCGCTGTACCCCGCCATGATCCTCATCGGTGCCGGTGCCGGGCAGGCGCTGGCCGGCGTCGCGCTGCGGGTGCTGACGCCGTCGTCGGTCATCCTGGTCGCGGCGCTGATACCCGCCGTGCTTGGCGTGCTCGTGGTGACGGCGATCGCCCGTCGCCGCGCGTTGGGGCTGCCCCCCGGCGTCGGGTACCCGCACGATCCGGTCGTCGCCGACCCGGAGGCCGCCGTGGCCCCTGCCTAGACTAGGCCATGGCGGCGTCACACCGGACGATCGAAAGGCCGGGACTGCACACGGCAGCCGAGGTAGGCATCTCGCAGGGCGCATCGTCGCCACCGGTGCGGCCACGTGCCTCATGTGGCATCAGCGGTAGGCACACATCATGAGCGGCCCCGTCGAGCCCAAGGACGCCGCCTGTCAGGACGAGGTTCTCGCCGGTATCGAGGTGCGGGAGGGCCGCGAGGCCGCGGTCGGCGGGATGCGCATCGCACGGGTGCTACCGACGAAGGGTCGCCGTACCGTCGGCGCGTGGTGCTTCACCGACCTCATCCTGCCCGCCGATGCCGTGGACCCCGATCCCATGGAGGTCGGCCCGCACCCGCACATCGGCCTGGCGACCGTGACCTGGCTGCTCGACGGCGAGGCGGTCCACAGCGACTCGCTCGGCACCGAGCAGGCGATCCGGCCGGGACAGCTCAGCCTGATGACCGCCGGACACGGCATCGCGCACGCCGAGCTCGGGGCACCCGCGCCGCTGCGCGGCGTGCAGCTGTGGATCGCACAGCCTGACGCGACCCGTCACGGCGCCGCCGCGTTCGAGCACCACGCCGAGCTGCCGCGAGTCGACCTGGACAACGCCGAGGCGACCGTGCTGATCGGCGCCCTCGGCGACGCGATGTCACCCGCCCGGGCCGACACCCCACTGGTCGGTGCGGAGGTGACGCTTCGAGCCGGCACCACTCGCGTGCCGACGCGTTGTGCGTTCGAGTACGCGGTGGTGCCGCTGGATGGCACGATCAAGGTCGGCGATCACATCGTCGAGCACGGCTGGCTCGCGTTGGTGCCTCCGGATGCTGCGAGCATCCCGATCGACGCCACCGCCGACGGCGCACGCTGCATGGTGCTGGGCGGTGCACCACTCGGCACACCGGTGCTGATGTGGTGGAACTTCGTCGGCCGTGACCGCGACGAGATCACCGCCGCGTGGCAGTCATGGCGAAACCATGACGACGACCGGTTCGGCCCGGTCCGATCCCAGCTGGGCCGCATCGACGCGCCCGCGCCGCCCTGGCACCGCACCGGCTGACGCACGAGTGCCGGTGTGACGGTGCCGGGGCAGCCGACGAGGTCGGATCAGCGGATCTGGCCGCGGATCTCTCCGGGCGGGTTGGCGACGGTATGCACGTTGACGTACGCGCCACCGGACGCCAGCTCGTCCGCCAGCGCGTCGAGCGACTGGCCGGCGAGCGGCCCGATGAGGTCATCGGCGGTGATCGTGCCGGTGGCGAGGACGCCGTTGGTCGTCACACCGCCGGCGACGAAGCCGAACAGGAACGCGACGACGTCACCGTTCTGGCCCGCAGGTGCCAGATGGATCTGCGCCTGCGTCACGTCGTCGATGTTGGCCACGATCAACCGGTACCGCAGCTCGGTGCCGTCGCTGCTCAGCCGGAGCACCGCCTGACCAACTGCCCTGGTGTCACCGAGGGCACCTCCGCGCCGCCAGTGAGGTGCGCGACATGGGTCGTCGGGCGTGCCAGGGCAGCCGGCGCCATGGTCAACAGCAGCGCCACCATCATCAACACTGACAAAGTTCGTCGCATCGCGTCCTCCTCGTCGCCGTCAGGGCTGCCGGCCTCGCGGTACCGGCCTACCCGCGAGCATGCACCTACGTCTCCTGCTACGCGCGCTGCGCACGGCCGGTTCCACCATCACGACGAACGCGCAGAGGTTCCACACCGGACCCGTACCCTGTGCGGCCGAACGGGGCTGGCCGAGCGGGCGCGCGGGCGGGCACACTACGAACCCGCGTCCAGCGACGACCGCCGGCGCGGGAAGGCGCTGCGATGACGACGATAGGGGTGGCGGCGGCGAGTCAGATCGCCGCCGACGCCGGCACCGCGATGGCCGATGGCGGCAACGCGGTCGACGCGGCGCTGGCCGCCGCCGTCACCTCGCTGTGCACCGAACCCGGCATCATGTGCGCCGGCGGCAGCGGCTTCGTGACGATCTGGCCACCCGACGACGACCCGATCGTCATTGACGGCTACGCCGAGATCCCTCGTGGCGACGGTCGGACCCGTCTCGGTGACGGCATCGAAGCCGTCGAGTTCGACTACGGCGGCATCGTCGCGCAGGGGGTCGGCTACGGCGCCGTGGCCACACCGGGCGCCTTCGCCGCGCTCGGCGCCGCGTCGCGGCGGTACGGCCGTCTGCCGTGGCATCGGGTGCTCGAGCCGGTGATCGCCTGGGCGGACGCCGGATTCCCGGTGTCCCGCGGGGCGGCGGTCTTCCTGCAGTCGACCTTTCCCGCGATCTACGGCTGGCAGCGCGAGTCCGCGAGGCTGCTCGCCGACGCCGCCGGGCGAGCGCTGCGCGAGGGCGACATCCTGTACGTCCCCGGCTTGGGCGACACCCTGCGTACCATCGCGACCCACGGAGCGGGCGCGTGCTACGACGGCCCGGTGGGCGCGACCATTGGCGACTACGTCCACGGGCACGGCGGGCTGCTCACGGCCGGCGATCTCGCCGCGTACGAACCGGTTGTGCGGGACGCGCTGACGGTCGACATCCACGATTGGACGGTCGCGACCAACCCGTCTCCGGCGATCGGCGGCGTGTGCATGGCCGCCATGCTCCTGCTGTCGCAGGCGCGCACCGGCGACGTGTGGGACGCCGGCGCGGCGCACGCACTCGCCAGGGTCCAGGATGCGGTCTTGTCGTTCCGCGCCTCGTGCCTCGACGGCGTCGGCGTGGGACCCGAGGCGGCGGATGCCGTGGCCGCGCTGCTCTCCCACGCGCGGGAGGGCGACGTGGCAGCGCTGCTGGGCGCGCCGTCGACGGTGCACACGTCGGCGGTCGACGCCGACGGGTGGGCCTGCTCGATCACCGCGTCCGGCGGGTACGGCTCCGGCGTGCTGGTGCCCGATGTCGGCATGTGGCTCAACAACTCGCTCGGCGAGTTCGATCTGCATCCCGAAGGCATCGCGCAGCTGCCGCCGGGGTCGCGGCTGGCGTCGAACATGGCGCCGACGGTCGCGCGCGGGCCCGACGGTGCCGTGCTGGCCATCGGTTCGCCCGGCGCCGGTCGGATCACGACCGCCGTGGCGCAGGTGCTGTACCACCACCTGGACCTCGGCGCCGACCTCGACACGGCGGTCCAGCGACACCGGCTGCACGTCGAGACCGTGCGTGGCCGGCGCACCATCTCGTGCGAGCCCGATGTGCCGATCGGGTCACCCGACGGCTACGACGTCCGTATCTTCGACGAATCGCACATGTTCTTCGGGGGCGTGGCGGCGGCGCGATGGAGTCCGTCGGCTGGCGTCGATGTGGCCTCGGATCACCGGCGCGGCGGCGCGGTCGCGGTGGCGACGTCAGGACAGTGACCGCAGAGACCGGCGCGCGGTCGGCCCTCCCGTACGGTGCCCAGTCGATGGTGGCGCCGCTCGACCACGTCCTCGTCAAGCGCCCCGGCCCGGCGTTCGCGGCGGCGTTCGACGATCCCGCGCACGGTTTCCGGCACCCGGTCGCGCCGACGACCGCCAGCCACGAGCACGACCGGTTCGTGACGCTGCTGCGCGAGCTGGGCGTCACCGTGCACCGGCTCGACGCCGAGTCGTCCAGCCCCGACCTCATCTACCAGTTCGACCCCTCGCTGGTCACCGACAGGGGTGCGGTCCTGCTGCGATCGGGCAAGCCGTCCCGTCGCGGGGAGGAGGAGCTGCAGGCCGCCTGGTTCGACGCGCACGGCATCCCGGTGATCGGGCGGATCGAGCCACCCGGCACCGTTGACGGCGGCGATGTGTGCTGGCTCGGACACGACGAGGTCGCAATTGGCCGGTCGCTGCGGACCAACCAGCACGGCATCGACCAGCTGACGGCGCTGCTCGACGCACAGGTGCACGTGTTCGACGTGCCCTACGACGCGGGCGAGGACGAGTGCCTGCACCTGCTCGGCGTGATCTCACCGGTCACCGACACGCTCGCGGTCGTGGAGCTCGCGCGCCTGCCGTCGGGCCTGTACCGGCTGCTCGACGATCGCGGGTTCACCATGCTTGCCGTGCCACCAGACGAGGTGGCCTCGCTGGCATGCAACGTGCTCGCGATCCGGCCCGGAGTCGCCGTGGTGTGCGAGGGCAACCCACAGACCATCGCGCTGCTCGAAGCGCACGGTATCGACGTTCACACGTTTCCCGGCACCGAGATCTGCTGGAACGGCAGCGGCGGCCCGACGTGTCTCACGCGCCCGCTCCGCCGCGGCTGACCCGGATCGCCGCTTCACTGGCCGCGACGCATGGCCTTGACGACCGACCCACCCAGTGTGAGCACGGTCAGCGGCACCACGAAACCCACGCAGCACCGCCAGCCCCGATGTTGCGATCTTCAGCAGCGAGGGACCAGCAGCTCCGCGCCGCCGATGAGCAGCACGAGGCCCCGTGGAACGACACCGCCACGATCATGCGCGCCGCCGATGCCGTGTCGGACCGGTCAACCGTGCTCCAGGACGGGGCGCGGGGCGTAGTGCGCGGTCAGCCGTTCGATCTCGTCATCGGTGAGCTCGACGTCGACCGCCTCGACGGCCTGCTCGAGGTGCTCCACCCTGCTGGCACCGATGATCGGCGCGGTGACGGTCGGTTGGTGCAGCAACCAGGCGAGCGCCACCTGGGCCGGCGTCGCACCTTTGTCGTCGGCGAGCTCGGCCACCGCCTCGATCGTCTCGCGCGACGCGTCTCCGTAGAGGCGCTCGGCGAAGTCGTCCGAGGCTGATCGTGTCGTGGAACGGTCGACGCCCGCCGCCAGCTGTCCGCGCGCCAACGGGCTCCACGGCAGCACGCCGACGCCGAGGTCCGCGCACAGCGGCAGCATCTCGCGTTCCTCCTCGCGGTACAGCAGATTGTAGTGGTTCTGCATGCTGACGAACGGTGTCCACCCGTTGCGCTCGGCCACCTGGTTCGCCTTGGCGAACTGCCACGCCCACATGCTCGACGCGCCGATGTAGCGGGCCTTGCCCACCTTGACGACGTCGTGGAGCGCCTCCATGGTCTCCTCGATGGGGGTATCGGGATCCCACCGGTGGATCTGGTACAGGTCGACGTAGTCGGTGCCGAGGCGGTCCAGTGAGCCATCGATGGCGTCCATGATGTGCTTGCGCGACAGCCCGCCGGAGTTCGGTCTGTCGTCGTCCCACGTGAAGTAGACCTTGGTGGCGATCACCACGTCCTCGCGGTCGGCGTGCCGGCGCAGCAGCGTGCCGGTGACCTCCTCGCTCACACCCCGCGAGTACATGTCGGCGGTGTCGAAGAAATTGATCCCGAGCTCGAGCGCGCGGGTGACGAACGGTTCGGTCTCGTCGAGCCCGAGCGTCCAGTCCCGCCAATCGGGATCGCCGTACGTCATCATGCCCAGGCAGATCCGCGACACCTGCATGCCGGTGCTGCCGAGACGGGCGTACTGCATGGTCGGCTCCTGTCTGCCGGTTCGTAGGTCGTCGATACCCATCCGGTGACAGACGCACGGCTAGCTGAAGATGTCAGCCGCCGTGATGACGGTGATGTCATCCGCGTTGGTCACGTGCTTGCGTGCAGCGATCGCCAGTCGGAGGTTGTTGTCAGCGTTGGGCAGATAGGTGGTGCGGCGGCGCAGTGCGCTGGCGACACGTCGGCCGTCGACGGTGGTGGTCCACTTGGCTTTCGCGGCCAGTACCGGACGCCTGTCGGCGCCCGACAGGACCACGGCGTCGATCTCCACAGGCTCCGGCCGATCGCGCCACCAACGCCCGACCGCAACGATGTCGTCGCCGAGCGCGCCGGTGATCGCGACGCGACGCAGATGCTCGCGCACCGCTGCCTCCCACCGCGGTCCCGCGTGCGCGTCGAGTGTCGCAAGCACCGATGTGATGATGGTCTGTCCGAGTCCTCGCTCGATCTCTGACCGGAAACGGTCGACGACTCCGAGCCAGAACGCAAGAAAGTTGTCGGCGATGTGATACACGCGGCGCCTCGTTCGGCGTGCATCGTCAGTTACCGGGACGCTCCGCTCGATGAGGCGAAGCTCGATCAGGCGCTCCAACGTTCGGGCTGCATCGGCCTTGGCGACGTCGTTGATCTCGGAGTACTTCGTGCGGCCGGTAGCGATCGCACGAAGGACCGGACCTGTCAGGTCGCCGGACCCGGCCTCCGTTGCGAGCACCAGCTGGCCCTCGTGCAGCAGCCGTCCATCGGTGCGCGTCACGAGTCGCTCGATGTTGGAGGCAAGATCGCTCGACGTGTCCCACCAGCGCAAGTACAGCGGGACGCCACCGACGATCGTCCAGACCTGCGCCCGTTCCGCAGGGTCGAGATCGGCGAGCATCGCGGCGGCCTCGTGTGGACGGAATGGGTGGAGTCCGAGCGTGAGGTCGACGCGGCCGTACAGCGGCGCGCGGACCCCTTGCATGGCGTACATCGTGCGCACGGCGGAGCCCGACAGCAGCAGCTTGGTGTGCCGTGATGGGCGGTCGAGCATCGCACGCAGGACACCGGGCAGCTCCGGACTGGTCGTGGTCAGCTCAGGAAACTCATCGAAGACGATACGGACCTGACGCTGCTCCCAAATCGCGGAGAGGACGTCCATCGCGTCATCCCAGTCGTGGAACGGCCGCGCGACGAGGTCACGGCGGCCGGCATCGAGCGTCGACACCTGACGCGATAGCAGCCGCAGTTCCTGTTCAGCCGGGCGACCTGCCGCGGTGTGGAAGATCGTGGGCCGATCGCGGCCGAACTGTTCAATCAGCGCCGTCTTGCCGACCCTGCGCCGACCCCACACGACGGCGAGATGGACGCGCTCATGGTCGCTGCCAAGCGGCATGCCGCCACCACAGGCGGACCCTCACCCAGCTCATCGAGGACGCACTGCACGCCGAGTTGCGGCGGCCGTCCGTAGCCAGCGAGGACCGGAGCGCCTACGTCGTCGAGCCGGTCGACGGTCGCGGGGTGCGGCCTGGTGTCGAGCTCGACGACACAGCCGGCCTGCCTTCGGTCTGCCGTCATTGGTATGCAGCCGCGACTTCGCTCGCTTCCCGGGCCTCGACTGGTTCCACCCGCTCGACCACTGAGCATCTTGCACGCGAACCGTCCTCGGGGCCGACTTCACCCGAGCCGACGGATCGGACACCGATGGGGCATGGCGCGGCTCAGCGCGCCGCTGTTGCGGCGATGTGGTGCGCGAAGCGTGCGATGGCGGAGCTCGCGCGATCGCGACGGTGCGCGATGTCGATGGCCACCGGCTCGACGCCGCGCTGCGGGAGCTGTTTCGCGTCGGCGGCCTCGCCATCAGCGACGGCCTGATCGCCGCCGGCGGGCTGACGAGCAACGGGATCGCCGCTGTCGTGTACGACCTCGACTCCCGCCAGCAGATCGCCGAGATCCCAGGCCGGATCGACGAGATGGCCGAGGTGGCGTTCAGCCCGGACGGGCGGTCGTTGGCGGTCACCGGCGTCGGTCGCGTGCGAATCTTCGACGTCGCCGACTGGACGTCGATCGCGACGCTGGTGACTGGTGACGACGAGCAGTTGATGTCCGCGGCCTGGCGCGCAGACGGGTCCACGCTGTACGCAGGTGGCTTCGAGGGAACGATGTTCTCGTGGGAGCTCGACCGTCGGACGGCACGCGGTGGGCGAGCCGAACCCACCCGTCGTGTCGCACTCGCCGTCGATCCCGAGCCGACGCCCGTCACGACGATCGAGCCCATCAGCGACCTCGACATGCTGGCTGTCGCGCCGCTCGACGCCAACGTCTACCTGCTTGACGCCGACAGCCTCCGCATCGTCGAGGGACCGTTGACCCACGACAACTTCACCTTCGGCCTGACGGTCGACACGGAGCGCGACCGGATCGCCGTGCCGGCGGTCAACCGTGTCGCGCTGTGGTCGCTGCGGCCGTTCCGCACGCCTGAGGGCGACGTCGGCCTCGAGGAGCCTCCGACCCGCGAGGACACGCTGCTGGCAGGTGGCGCGGACGCCGTGTTCCGGACCGATGGCGAGCTGGTCACCGTTGGCCTCGACGGCGATGTGGTCGCGTGGG
>JAHWKT010000095.1 GCA_019347695.1 Actinomycetota bacterium
CCGGGCCACGCCGACTACGTCAAGAACATGATCACCGGCGCTGCGCAGATGGACGGCGCGATCCTGGTCGTGTCCGCGGCCGACGGCCCCATGCCGCAGACCCGCGAGCACGTGCTGCTCGCCCGCCAGGTCGGCGTGCCGTCGATCGTGGTGTTCCTCAACAAGGCCGACATGGTCGACGACGAAGAGCTGCTCGAGCTGGTCGAGCTGGAGGTCCGCGAGCTGCTGAGCAGCTACGAGTTCCCCGGCGACGACATCCCCGTGATCACCGGCAGCGCCCTGGGCGCGCTCAACGGTGAGGAGCAGTGGGAGCAGTCGGTGATCGACCTCATGGCGGCGGTCGACGACTACATCCCCCAGCCCGAGCGCGACATCGACAAGCCCTACCTGATGCCCGTCGAGGACGTGTTCTCGATCACCGGCCGCGGCACCGTGGTGACCGGCCGGGTGGAGCAGGGGGTCATCAAGGTGGGTGAGACCGTCGAGATCGTCGGCATTCGCGACACGACGAAGACCACGGTGACCGGTGTGGAGATGTTCCGCAAGCTGCTCGACGAGGGGCGCGCGGGCGACAACATCGGGGTGCTGCTGCGCGGCACGAAGAAGGACGACGTCGAGCGCGGGCAGGTGCTGGCCAAGCCCGGTTCGATCACCCCGCACACCAGGTTCGAGGCACAGGTCTACGTGCTGAGCAAGGACGAGGGTGGGCGGCACACGCCGTTCTTCAGCAACTACCGGCCGCAGTTCTACTTCCGGACCACGGACGTGACCGGCAGCATCGAGTTGCCCAGCGGCGTCGAGATGGTGATGCCCGGTGACAACACCGAGATGACCGTCGAGCTCGGCGACCCGATCGCGATGGAAGAGGGGTTGCGCTTCGCGATCCGCGAAGGCGGCCGGACCGTCGGCGCCGGCCGGGTGACGAAGATCCTCGAGTGATTCCGGTTGCCGCGTATCGGTGCTCCGCCTCCGAAGAGCACCCGGGCTCGCCTGAGGGACGGCGGCGGTCACCGGTGCTTCGGCTCCGAAGGGAACCCGCCCTCGCTTGACGCTCGGGCACCCTGAGTCGCCTACGCACCGCCGACCGCCGCCTAGTCGTCAGGCCGCGAGCCGGTGCCGAGACCGAGCCGGAACCGCCCCTCCGACGCGATGGATGTTGCGAGCGGATGGGCTCAGGCCGGTCCGGCGGGCTCCTGGCTCGATGACTGGAGCGTGTCGGTGGGCGCCGGCGGGCGGCGTGCGGTGCGTTTGGCCTCGTACATCTGGGCGTCGGCGCGGCGCAGGATCGTGTTGACAGCGTCGCGGGCAGACGCCGCCTCGTGGTCGACGGCGACGATGCCGACGCTGATTCGCGGCGTCACCACACCGAACTCGGCCGGCATCGGTGCCTCGACCGCGGCGCGCAACCGCTCCGCGAGCTGGTGCAGCGACGGCGCATCGGACGGCCGCCCGCACAAGAGAACGAACTCGTCGCCGGCCATCCGTCCCACGAAGTCGTCGGTGCGGACGGTGTCGGCAAGGCGATGTGCCACGTCGACGAGCACAGCATCGCCGGCGTGGTGACCGTAGGTGTCGTTGATGGACTTGAAGTCGTCGAGGTCGAGGAACATCAGACCGAACCCGGCGCCGCCGTCCCTCGGCTGGGCGCGGACACTGGCGATCCGCTGCTCGAGCCGTTCGAGGAGATAGGCGCGGTTGGGGAGTCCAGTGAGGTCGTCGTGCAGGCTGCGGTGGCGCAACAGCCGGTGTGTCTCCTCGCGCTCACGCACGAGCGTCGCCAAACGCCACGCCACCCCCGAGGTGATCACGACGCCGGCGACCGCGGGCGGCACCGACAGCATCGTCTGCCAGTCGCCGGCGGACGCCCCCCACACCGCGGTCGTGACCCTGATCAGTGTGACGGCGGCCGGCACGACGACGGCGAGGCACAGGATCACCGCGCGCACGGTGCCCTCGGACGGCAGCGTCTCCGGTTCGCCGTCGTCGACCAGCATCCGCATCGACGGATGCAGGATCGCGGCGACCATCGTCCCGAAGGCCAGCAGCAACGACAGCTCCCACCAGTGGTTGCGGGTCGGGTCGCCGGCCATACCGTCCAAGGCGAAGCGAACGACCACCACCATGCCCAACAGCAGCGCTGCGCCCATCAACCGGACGGCGGGCATGGTGCGTGTCGACGACAGCAGCAGCAGACGTGCGAACAGCGCCGTGGCGGCGATCACGACCGCCGTCGCTATGGCGGCGGTCGCCACGGCCCACTGGGTGGCGCCGAGGTGCACGACGAGTGACTCCCACACCAGCACGCCGACCGCCGTGCTGATGACGCCGGCGTCGACGATCGCAGTCTGATCGCTTCCGGTGCTACGCACGCGGCGACGGGTGATCGATCCGAACAGGATCACCAACGCAACCCCGGTACCAGCGGTCAGCGCGGCGCGTATCGCCGAATCGAGCAGCGTACCGAACCGCTCGTACGAGCCGCCGAGCTGATTGTTCCAGAGGCTGGTGAGCAGTTGCAGTGCGATGCCGACGGCAGCAGCACGAGCCGCCAGGCCGTGTCGCAGACCGGTCAGCCGCGGCGTCAGCCACGCCAGCACGATCAAGGTGACCATCGTCACCTGTTGCAGGACGACCCAGGTCGCTCGTGCAGACGGTGGGGTCGGCGTCTGCCAGGGACGCAGCGCGGCGAGGCCCAGGATCGCGGTCGCTGCGGTCGCGGCCAGGGGGAGCAACCACCAGGCCGGCGTCGACGTTGCAGGCCGCCGCAGCGACACGGGAGGGACGCGCATGCCGATCAGGTCGGCAAGGTGCCCGGCGTGTTGAGGTCGCCGTGGATGCCAGGAAAGGCCTAGTCAATCGCCAACTTTGGTACTAGTCTCGTACGTAACGTCATCGCCTGAGCATGGCGGGACACAGCGTGGTGTCGATGTCGCACGACGAGGGGGAGTCCACGTGACGGTACACAGCGAGCAGAAGGTGCTGCCCGGCTCATGTGGTGAGCACACGTTGCAGGAGCAGCACGGCACCACCGATCGGGCCCGCTCGTTCTACGACCGCCAGGTCATCGATCACCTCAATCCCGCGATGCGTCAGTTCGTCGCGCGGCAGGAGATGATGTTCGTCTCGACGTCGGACGCCGACGGCGAGTGCGACTGCACGTTCCGGGCCGGGCTGCCCGGGTTCGTGCACGTCATCGACGAGCAGTGCCTCGCCTACCCGGAGTACCGGGGCAACGGCGTGATGGCCAGCCTCGGCAACCTGTCCGAGAACGGCCACATCGGTCTGCTGTTCGTCGACTTCTTCACCGACATCATCGGGCTGCACGTCAACGGGCGGGCCGCCGTGGTCGAGAACGACGAGGTGCTGCGGATGCCCGACCTGCCGGCCTCCATGCGCGCCGAGCAGGAGCACGTGGCCGGCGGTCGACGTCCCGAACGGTGGGTGTGGGTGACCGTCGAAGAGGCCTACATCCACTGCTCGAAGCACATCCCGTGGCTGGCGAAGCGGGACAAGGCGATCTACTGGGGCACCGACGACGCGCGCGCCAAGGGCGGCGACTACTTCGGGGTCGGACGCGACCGCTCCGCCTGAGCGCAACGGGCACCGCCGCGTCCGCCCGCGGCGCGCCGCACCGCGAACGCATGGACGGCGCCGCGCAGGTGGCGGTCGTCAGCCGTCGTGCGGATCCCGCTCGTTGTGCGGGGTTGCGCGTCTGGGGTTAGGCTTGCCATCCTGACGTCCGTCGGGTCCCATTCTTCATCTGCGTGTCACCTCCAGCGTGGCGCGGGCCCATCGAGAGAGAGCTATGCCCAAGAGCGATACCCGCCCCAAGGTCACGCTGGCGTGCACGGTGTGCAAGGAGCGGAACTACATCACGACCAAGAATCGCCACACGCAGCGCGAGCGCCTCGCACTGCGCAAGTACTGCTCGCGCTGCAACCAGCACCAGCCGCACCGCGAAACGCGGTGAGTCCGGGGCATCGACGCCGTCAGGTCACGGGCACGGACTTCCACAACCCTCGCTCACGACCCTCGAGCCGGTGCGCGCTCGACGGTTCATCCAGCACTGCCCTCGCCGGCGACAACTGCCAAGGCGGGGGTCTCGGCGACTCTCCACACAAGCCTCGTCCCGCCGCGGACGCGGCGGCCGCAACCAACGCGCAGGCGCCGTGACGACACCACCAGCAACGAACATCAGCAGGAGGATCTTTGGCTGAACGACTCGCCACGAACACCGAGATCCGCGCCAAGGAGGTGCGGCTCATCGGCCCGGAGGGCAAGCAGGTCGGCATCGTGCCGCTCAAGATCGCGATCGACGCGGCCAAGGCGCTCGACCTCGACCTGGTCGAAGTGGCACCCAACGCCAGCCCGCCAGTGGCCAAGGTCATGGACTACGGCAAGCACCTGTACGAGCAGGAACGCGCCGAGCGGGAGGCACGCAAGCAGCAGCGTGGCGGTGGGCAGAAGGCGATCCGGCTGCGGCCCAAGATCGACGACCACGACTTCGACACCAAGGTCCGGCAGGCGCGCAAGTTCCTCGAGGAGGGCCACTCGGTCCGCGTGCAGATCATGTTCCGCCGTCGCGAGCTGCGGCGTCCCGAGATGGGCATCAGGTTGCTCGACCGCTTCAGCGAGGAGCTCGCCGACGTCGCGCAGGTCGAGACGCGCTCACCGATGGAGGGTCGGTTCATCACCATGGTCTTCGGACCGCGGTCCGCACGCGCCTAGCGCCCGCCGTCGATGGCGCTCAACCCGGACCGTGTCGGCCATCGGTACCCGGCGTACCGGTTCGAGGTCGGACGCGAGCACGTCCGTACGTACGCGGACGTGACCGGCGTGGTCGACGAGCGCTACCACAACGCTGCGCCCGAAAGCGTCGCTGACGGGCTCGCGGTACCGCCGGCCTTCGTGGCGTGCATCGCCGGCGCGCAGGCCTGGGGCCGCGTCATGCAGGATCCGCAGCTCGGCGCGCACGATCGCGTGATGCACGGCGGTCAGGAACTGGAGTTCACCGCACCGGTCCGCATCGGTGATGTGCTGATCTGCACGCCGATGATCACCGACCTCCGCGCGATCCGGGGCCTGGAGCTGCTGACGGTCGAGGTCGACTGCACCCGACAGGACGGCGAGGCAGTCGTCACCAGCCGCTCGCGTCTGGCGTTCATGCCCGAACGTGGGCCGGTGGCCGCCGACGATGACGGCGGGGACGCCGCATCATGAGTGCGCCGTTGCAGGTGGGGGACCGGCTGCCGGAGCGCAGCATCACGATCGATCAGGCCACCCTGGTGCGGTACGCGGGCGTCAGCGGCGACTTCAACCCGCTGCACTGGGATCCGGAGTTCGCGCAGCGGTTCAGTCCGACCGGCGGCGTGGTCGCACACGGAATGCTCAGCATGGGGCTGCTGTCGGCGCTGCTGACCGACTGCCTCGGCGATGCCGGAAGGATCCGCAGCATGGCGTGCCAGTTCCGCGCCGCGTGTCCCGTCGGTGCGACCGTGACGCTCGGCGCGGAGGTCACCGCGGTCGACCCCGACGACGACACGGCGACCCTGGCCATCTGGGTGCGCCTCGACGACGGTGCCAAGGTGATCGATCAACGCACGTCGCGCGCGGTCGTCACCCGCTGATCGATCGCGGCGACCAGCCGGCCGCGCCGCACCGCCACCCGGGTGGCACGTCGCCCCGTGGTGCACCGGTTGTCAGTGGGATCGGGTGACGGCTAGACTTGCCGGGCACCGCTGCCCTCTTTGACTGGGAGCGTGTTTTGATACCCCGATCCGGCATGGTCCGGCTGCAGGTGTCGCACAGGGGCGTAGCTCAACTGGCAGAGCGTCGGTCTCCAAAACCGAAGGTCGGGGGTTCGAGTCCCTCCGCCCCTGCCAGACGCAGTGCCCACCCACCGGGCCGGGTACGGCAGGCAGCCCGAGAACGGACACGAGAACACATGCAAGCCAAGAGTGCCGAGACGAAAGGCGAGCACCGCCGCATGGACGGGTCGCCGCCTCGTCGTGAGCGAACCTCGGTGGCGCAGTTCCTTCGCGAGGTGCGCCTCGAGCTGCGACGGGTCAACTGGCCGTCGCGCCGCGAAGTGGCCTCGTACAGTCTCGTCGTGCTGGTCGCCGTCAGCCTGATCACGCTGTTCATCGCGTTGATCGACCAGTTGTTCGGCCAGCTCGTGCTGCAGGTGTTCGGATGAGCGACACACCCCAGACCGACACCGAACTGGTGGATGACGACCTGGTGGATCCCGCGCCCGGTGTCGCCGCCGATGTCGACCTGTCCGACCGCGACGCCGACGACGACGTGGTCGCCGACGCCCGCCGCGACGGTGAGGCCGACGCGCCCATCGACTACAGCGAGGCGTCGACCGACCAGGACCGCCGCGTCGCCGAGGCGCTCGCCGAGGCCACCGAGTCCCCGGAGGCGCAGGCCGCCGCAGACCCCACCTTCACGTCGCCCACGGACGAGGCCGACGCTGCCGCCGCGAGCGTGCTCGACGCCGACGCGACGACCAACGTGCCCGCGCCCCCTGGCCCCGAGGCCGTCGACGACGACCTGATCGATCTGGCGAACCAGACCGAGGAGGTCGACGTCGACGAGGCCGACGACTTCGACGACCTGCTCGCCGTGGCCGGCGCCGACGAGGCCGCCGGGCGCCCGCAGCGCGACGCCGAGGCCGCCGACGCGAGCGTCGACGAGGCCGCATCCGCGGCTGCCGCGAACGCGTCGGACACGACGGTGGCGGCCACGACGGCAACGGAGACCGACGCGACAGAGACTGCGACCGACACTGACGCGTCGAACGCGTCGAACGCGTCGGACGTGGAGGCCGCGGACCGTGGCACCAACGGTGCCGCCCCGACCGTGCCGTCACGCGCCGACTTCCGCCGCCTGCCCGGCGACTACTACGTGGTGCACACCTACTCGGGCTACGAGCAGCGGGTGAAGGCCAACCTCGAGAACCGGATCACCTCCATGAACATGGAGGATCAGATCTTCGAGGTCATCATCCCGACCGAGGACGCGGTCGAGATCAAGGGCGGCAAGAAGCAGAGCGTCAAGCGCAAGGTGTTCCCCGGCTACGTGCTCGTCCGCATGGACCTCGACGACGACTCGTGGTACGTGGTACGCAACACGCCCGCGGTGACCGGGTTCGTCGGTCCTCCCGGCGCGCGTCCGGTGCCCCTGTCGTACCGCGAGGTCGAGGCGATCCTGGCCGAGCCCGAGGAGGGTGAGGAGGTCGTCACCAGCGTCGAGTACGAGGTCGACGAGAACGTGCGGGTCACGTCCGGACCGTTCGCCGACTTCACGGGAACGATCAGCGAGATCAACGCCGACGCCAGCAAGCTCAAGGTGCTGGTCTCGATCTTCGGCCGCGAGACACCGGTCGAGCTCGGCTTCGACCAGGTCGCGAAGCTCTAGCCGGCAGCGCGCGCCGCACCGCAACGCACACGATCGCCCGCGCCCCGGTGGGCACGCGTCTCCGCCGATCCCCCAGGCCCGAGCAAGGACGAACACCAATGGCAAAGAAGTTGCTGGCCAAGCTCAAGCTGCAGATCCCTGCGGGGCAGGCCACACCAGCGCCGCCGGTCGGCAACAACCTCGGCCAGCACGGCGTCAACATCATGGAGTTCTGCAAGGCGTTCAACGAACGGACGCAATCGCAGGCCGGCGACGTCGTCCCGGTCGAGATCACCGTGTTCGAGGACCGCTCGTTCAGTTTCGTGACCAAGACACCGCCCGCCGCGAGCCTGCTGCTGAAGGCCGCCAACGTCGAGAAGGGCTCGGGTGAGCCGAACCGCACGAAGGTCGGTTCGGTCAGCCGCGCGGCCGTGCAGGAGATCGCCGAGCGCAAGATGACCGATCTCAACGCGATCGACATCGACGGTGCCATGAAGATCATCGAAGGGACCGCGCGGTCGATGGGTCTGCGCGTCGAGTAGCGCTTACGTGGGAGGGCCGCGCCGGCCCGCATGCACCACGCGAGGGAGAGCAATGGCGAAGCGAGGCAGGAAGTACCGCGAGGCGGCGGCCAAGATCGACCCCGACCGGGTGTACAGCCCGACGGCGGCGATGCAGCTGCTCAAGGAGACCGTGACGACGTCGTTCGACCCGACCGTCGACGTGGCGGTCCGGCTCGGCGTGGACCCACGCAAGGCCGATCAGATGGTGCGTGGCTCGGTGAGCCTGCCGCACGGCACGGGCAGCAGCGTGCGTGTCGCCGTGTTCGCCGAGGGCGCCGCGGCCACGGCCGCCGAGGAGGCCGGAGCGGACATCGTCGGCAGCGAGACGATCATCGAGATGATCGAGGCGGGCAACCTCGACTTCGATGCGGTGATCGCGACGCCGGACCAGATGGGCAAGATCGGCCGGTACGGCAAGGTGCTCGGCCCGCGCGGCCTGATGCCCAATCCGAAGTCGGGCACGGTCACCACCGATGTCGCGACGGCCGTCAGCGAGGTCAAGGCCGGCAAGATCGAGTACCGCACCGACCGGCAGGGCAACGTCCACCTGGTCGTCGGCAAGGGGTCGTTCGAGCCGCGACAGCTGGTCGAGAACTACGCCGCGGTGCTCGAGGAGCTCGTGCGCCAGCGGCCCGCGGCAGCCAAGGGCCGCTACCTGCGCTCGATCACGGTTTCGACCACGCAGGGTCCGGGGATCCCGATCGACTCCGCCCGCACCCGCAACCTCTGGGAAGACACGGCGTCGGTCAGCTGAGTGGGCCATCCGCGACGGCGTGCGCCCGTCGCTGCGCCGCTCGCGTCAGCACGTCGCGCCCTGACTGACGTGACCGCCGTACGCTGGCGACGTGGGCACACGATCGGCAACAGGCGCGCGAGCCGTTGTCGACCGCGAGGTCGTCGCGGCACTGCGGCGAACGCTCGGCGCCGCCGTCGACGCGTCCGCGCGACGTCGGGCCGAGTACTCCAGCGACGCGTCCAACTACCGGGTCGTGCCCGCCGCCGTGGTGTTCCCTCGCGATGTCGACGACGTGCTGGCGGCCCTCGACGTGTGCCGGCTGACGGGGACGCCGGTCACCGTGCGCGGCGGTGGCACGTCGGTCGCGGGCAACGCCGTCGGCTCGGGCGTGGTCCTCGACCTGTCCCGGCATCTGCACCGCGTGCACGGCGTCGACCCGGATACGCGGACCGCCCGGGTGGACCCGGGCGTGGTGCTCGACGACCTGCAGCACGTCGCGCGGCGCCACGGGCTGCGGTTCGGGCCCGACCCGTCGACGCACGCGCGCTGCACGGTCGGTGGGATGATCGGCAACAACGCGTGCGGGGCCCACTCGATCGCCTACGGGGTCACGGCGGACAACGTGCGCACCCTCGACGTGGTCGACGGCACGGGCCGCCGGTTCACCGCGGGACCGGACATCGGCGGCGACGCCGGCGTCACGGCGCTCGCGGCCGCCCATCGTGCGACGATCACCACCGAGCTCGGACGCTTCTCCCGCCAGGTCTCCGGCTACGGACTCCAGCATCTCGTGTCCGACGACGATGGCCGCGGTAACCTCGCCAAGGCGCTGGTGGGCAGCGAGGGCACCTGCGTCGTCGTGCTGGGTGCCACCGTGCAGCTCGTCGACCGCGCTCCGGCGACCGCGCTCACCGTGCTCGGGTTTCCCGACATGGCCGTCGCCGCCGACGCGGTGCCGGGACTGCTCGGTTTCGGTGCGCTGGCGATCGAGGGCATCGACCGCCGTCTCGTCGACGTCGTCCGGCGGCATCGCGGCCCGTCTGCGGTGACCGACGATCTGCCGCGCGGCGGTGGGTGGCTGCTGGTCGAGACCGGCGGCGCGAGCACCGCCGAGGCTGCCGCGGCCGGCAGGCGCGTGGCGGCGGGTGCCGACACCGCCGACGCGGTCGTCGTCCCGGCGGGGGAGCGGGCTGCCGCGCTGTGGCGCATCCGGGAGGACGGGGCGGGCCTGTCGGGCCGCACGCCCGACGGCGCGCCGACGTGGCCGGGGTGGGAGGACGCCGCCGTGCCACCGACCGCGCTCGGTGCGTATCTGCGCGACTTCACGGCGCTGCAGCGGCACCACGGCGTCGACGGGGTGCTGTACGGCCACTTCGGCGACGGGTGCGTCCACGTGCGCCTGGACCTTCCGCTGGCCGAACGTCCGCAGCGGCTGCGCCCGTTCCTGCGCGACGCGGCCACCCTGGTCGCGCGCCACGGGGGGTCGCTGTCCGGTGAGCACGGCGACGGCAGGGCGCGCAGTGAGCTGCTCGGACTGCTGTACTCGGCCGACGCGCTGGCCGCCTTCGCCGAGTTCAAGCGCCACTTCGACCCCGACGACCTGCTCAACCCCGGCGTGCTCATCCGCCCGCGTCCGGTCGACGCCGATCTGCGGCGACCCGCCGCGCGGCCGCTGCCCACGGTGGGGTTCGCCCTGGCAGACGACGGCGGCGACCTCACCGCGGCGGTGCACCGCTGCGTCGGCCTGGCCAAGTGCCGTGCCGACACCAGCGCGTCCGGCGGGGTGATGTGCCCGTCGTTCCTCGCCACACGTGACGAGCGTGACTCGACGCGCGGTCGTGCCCGCGTGCTGCAGGAGATGGCCAACGGCGGTCTGGTGGCGCGCGATGCCCGCGCGCCGGAGGTGCACGACGTGCTCGACCTGTGCCTGTCGTGCAAGGCGTGCGCGTCGGACTGCCCCGCCGGCGTCGACATGGCGACGTACAAGGCCGAGGTGCTGCACCGCGCGTACCGCCGGCGCATCCGGCCCCGCACCCACTACGCGTTGGGCTGGCTGCCGCGGTGGGCGCGGTTCGCGGCGCAGGCGCCACGGCTGGTCAATGCCGTGCTGCGCCGACCGACCGTGCGCCGGGCCCTGCTCCGGGCCGGTGGCATGGACCAGCGACGCGACTTCCCGCCGTTCGCCGAGCAGGGATTCCGCCGCTGGTGGTCGGCGCGCGACGTCCGAACGGCGGGTGTGGCGGTGGTGCTGTGGGTCGACACGTTCACCGAATCGTTCGCGCCGGCCATCGCGCGCGCCGCGGTCGCGGTGCTCGAGGCGGCAGGGTACAGGGTCATCGTCGCCCCGCCGGCCTGCTGCGGTCTGACCTGGATCACCACCGGTCAGCTCGACGCGGCGCGGCGGCGCCTGGGAGCCGTGCTCGACACGCTGGCTCCAGCGGCTGCGGCCGGGATCCCGATCGTCGGCCTCGAGCCGTCGTGCACCGCGGTGCTGCGATCAGACCTCGGTGAGCTGCTCGCCGACGATCCGCGGGCAGCAGAGGTGGCCGGGGCCACCCGGACGCTGGCCGAGGTGCTCATCGATCCGCCGGGTGGATGGCGCCCGAGCGGCCTGGACGATCACCGCGTCATCGCCCAACCGCACTGTCACCAGCACGCGGTGATGGGCTTCGCGGCCGACCAGACCCTGCTCGCACGCGCCGGCGCGCACGTCGACACCATCGCCGGGTGCTGCGGGCTGGCCGGCAACTTCGGCATGGAGGACGGCCACTACGACGTGTCGGTCGCAGTCGCGCGCAACGGGTTGCTGCCCGCGCTCGTGGGAGCCGACGATGCGGTGCTGCTGGCCGACGGCTTCTCGTGCCGCGTACAGGCACAGCAGCTCGCCGGACGCGACGGCGTGCATCTGGCGCAGCTGCTCGCAGGGACGCTGCCGCCCGCGCCATCCGACGAGTGAGCCCGCCCGTCGGGGAGGCCGACGGGCGGATACGGCAGCGTGATTCCCCAACGTGTGCGGCCGGCTCCCAACCGCGGCGATGCTGCACGTGCTCGGAGTGGCCGCTACACTTTCGCGACAGCCGCAGACCGCTCGGTTTCGCGTTCCCGCGACGAAGAGGCCACAGGCCGGCCGGCGTAGGCAGATGCGACGCACTCGCGCCCGCCTCCGTCTGCGGAGGCCTTTTCTTTTGCACCACCCAGCCGAGGAGCGCGTCCATGCCACGAGCCGACAAGGTCGCCGCCGTCAACGACGTGTCGCAGCACCTGACCGAGGCGACCGCGACCGTGCTGACCGAGTACCGCGGACTGTCGGTCGACGACCTCGCGGAGCTGCGGGCCAGGCTGCGAGAAACCGACGCGACCTACCGCGTGGTCAAGAACACGCTCACGCGACTGGCCGCCAAGGACGCGGGCGTCGACATCCCCGATGCGTACCTGGTGGGGCCGACGGCCGTCACGTTCTGCGCCGGTGACCCGGTCGCCGCCGCCAAGGTGCTGCGCACCTTCTCGAAGCAGCACCCGCAGCTGGTCATCAAGGGTGGGGTGCTCGACGGGCGCCTGCTCGACGCGGCCGAGACCACCCGGCTCGCCGACCTCGAGTCGCGCCAGGAACTGCTCGCCCGCCTGGCAGGCATGATGCAGGCGCTCGTCGCCCAACCGGCACGGCTGGCGCAGGCCAGCCTCACCAAGTTCGCGCGGCTGCTCGCGGCGCTGCAGGATCGCAAGGCGGACGAGCCGCAGGACGTCACGGCCGCCGTGGAGACCGAGACCGCCGCCGAGGCGCCTGCCGGCGACGCCACCGCGGACGCCACCGCGGTGGAGGCCGAGGCTGCCGCCGAGGCGTCTGCCGGCGACGCGAGAGAGGCCGCCGAGTCCCCTGCCGCCGAGTCCGCTGACGCTGCCGGGTCCACCGACAGCGACGATCAGTAGCCGCAACGATCTGAGAACGTCCCAGCACCAACAGGAGCGCACCATGGCAAAGATGTCCACCGCCGACCTGCTCGACGCCTTCAAGGAGATGACCCTGCTCGAGCTCTCGGACTTCGTCAAGCAGTTCGAGGAGGAGTTCGACGTCACCGCCGCGGCGCCGGTCGCGGTCGCCGCGCCGGGCGCTGCCACCGGTGGCGACGAGGAGGAGGCCGCCGAGGAGCAGACCGCGTTCGACGTGGTCCTCACCGGTGCCGGCGAGAAGAAGATCCAGGTCATCAAGGAGGTGCGCTCGCTGACCAGCCTCGGGCTGAAGGAGGCCAAGGAACTGGTCGACAGCGCCCCGAAGCCGGTGCTCGAAGGTGTCGAGCGCGAGCAGGCCGATGCCGCCAAGGAGGCCCTCGAGGGCGTCGGCGCCTCGGTCGAGGTCAAGTAGCCCGACCGGTATTGGGCCGCCGCCGCCGCGACGACGCTGCGGCGGGCGGCGTACCCGCCGGTGATCATCGTTGACGTATGGGCCTGGTGATGGCAAGCTAGCCTCACGAAACTGGCCCACTGCGCGGAGTCTGCGTGTCGGCCGACATAGCCACATCATCTGCAGCAGCTGACAGCAGTGTAGCCGTGAGCTACACTGCAGTTTCGCGCGTTCTTTCGGTGACCCTTTGTTCGGGGAGCAGCGGGTTGCGCCTGATTCGGTAACGTCAGACGAGTTCTCGTCTGGCGTCCATTGACGTTCTTTGCAAGGAGCACGCCTTGTCGACTACCGATCTGCTCGAAGGCCCAACCGCCACCAACGGGCACTTTGACACAGGACGGCTGTCGTTCGCCAAACTGAAGGAACCGCTGCCGGTCGACCAGCTCGACCTGGTCGCGATCCAGAGTTCGTCGTTCGAGTGGCTGCGTGACCACGGTCTGCACGAGATCTTCAACGAGATCTCGCCGATCGAGGACTTCACCGGCCAGATGGCGTTGTCGTTCTCGGACCACCGGTTCGAGACCCCCAAGTACTCGGTCGACGACTGCAAGGAGAAGGACCTCACCTACGCGGCCCCGCTGTTCGTGACCGCCGAGTTCGTGAACCGCTCAACCGGTGAGATCAAGTCGCAGACGGTCTTCATGGGCGACTTCCCGGTGATGACCGAGGGCGGCACGTTCATCATCAACGGCACCGAGCGCGTCGTCGTCAGCCAGCTGGTGCGCTCGCCCGGCGTCTACTTCGACACTGCGATCGACAAGGCCACCGGCCGCGACGTGTACGGCTGCAAGGTCATCCCGTCGCGCGGCGCTTGGCTGGAGTTCGAGGTCGACAAGCGCGGCTACGTGGGCGTGCGCGTCGACCGCAAGCGCAAGCAGCAGGTCACCGTGCTGTTCCGTGCGCTGCGCGGCATCGTGTTCAACGGCGAGACCGGCGAGTACGAGCTGGCCCAGCGTGACGTGCTCGACGAGCCGGTCCCCGACGAGGAGATCCTCGAGTGGTTCGACGGCTCCGAGCTGATCGAGCACACGCTCGAGCGCGACAACGTGTCGACGCCCAGCGAGGCGCTGCAGGACATCTACCGCAAGCTGCGTCCGGGCGAGCCGCCGACCGCCGAGTCGGCCGGTGCGCTGCTCATCAACCTGTTCTTCAACACCAAGCGGTACGACATGGCGAAGGTCGGCCGCTACAAGGTGAACAAGAAGAT
Source organism: Actinomycetota bacterium (assembly GCA_019347695.1). Taxonomy (GTDB): domain Bacteria; phylum Actinomycetota; class Nitriliruptoria; order Euzebyales; family JAHELV01; genus JAHELV01. Next base: position 14,307 of record JAHWKT010000095.1, read on the forward strand.
CGGCGAGGAACAGGTGCGCCTCGGCCTGGTCGACGTGGACGACGCCAAGCCGCTGCTCGACATGGAGGCGCCCTCGCCGCTCGAGGCGGCCGGCAAGGAGGCGACCGACCACCGGTCGGTCGCGTTCATCCGCGGCGAAGCCCGTCCGCCGGCGTTCGGCACGACGCTGACCAAGGAGGACGTCCTCGCGACGATGTCCTACCTGGTGCGCCTCGCGGAGAACGCACCGGGCTACCACACCGACGACATCGACCACTTCGGCAACCGCCGTCTGCGCAGCGTCGGCGAGCTGATCCAGAACCAGGTGCGCATCGGCCTGTCGCGCATGGAGCGCGTCGT
>JAHWKT010000096.1 GCA_019347695.1 Actinomycetota bacterium
CTGCGCCCCTGGTCACGACCAACGTCAAGCACTTTCCGATGTTGGCAGGTCTGCACACGCCGTACTGACCGCGGTGCGTATATGGAACGCGCCGTCAGCCGTCGACGGGTGCGGCCGTGTCACGACCCAACGGCCGCACGCGCGAGGTCGGCGAGCAGGTCATCGACGACCTGCTCCTCGTGCACGGCGACGCCGCGGTCGGCCATCGCGGTGCGCAACACCGAGTCCCATGGGGTCGTCGCAGGTCGGCCCCGCAGCGGGGGGCCGGCGGGTGCTGCCCGGTAGTCGGCCGTCGTCAACCTCCACGGGACGGCACCGAACCGGTCGATCACGAACTGGGCGATCCGCAGGCCCGGCCAGTCGAAGTCACCGTGGTACAGCAGCCGGGCGCCGGCGTCTACCAGTTGCCGCAGCAGCCGTTGCGCCGCCGCCGAGGGCTGCCCCTCGACGCACACCAACGGTGCGCACGACGTCCCCAGCCGCCGGGCGGCCGCGGCCACGATCGCGGGGTTCTCACACACGAACACGGTGGTGCCGGCGAGACCGGCGAAGCCAGCCGGGTGGCGGGTGAGTTGCGACAGCGTGAGGCGGACCGGCTCGGCCGCGAGGGCGTGGGCGCGCAGTGTCACGTCGGTCAGCGTCGCTGCACCCTCGGCTGCACCGGGACCGCTGTGCAGCCCCAACGCCAGCACGGTCGACGACAGCTCGTCGCCGGCCACGCCGACCGACGCCCACAGCGCCCGGCGCCGCTCACCGGTCGGCAGACCGCTGTCGTGCCCGCCCCTACCGTCGCGATGCAGCACCCCTTTGAGCACCAGCGTCGCCACCGGCTGGCCGTCGTCGAGGGCGTGGCTGTCGCCGAGCAGACGAGCTGCCAGCCCCGCCGTTGTCGCGCCCTCCGCGGGCAGCGCGGCGAGCACCGCCCGAGCCTGCGCGAGCAGTGTGGCGCCGTCCGCAGGTCCGGCGGCCAGCCGGCGCAGCAGTCCCGTCGCGGCGAGCTCGTCGAGCCAGTCGTGTGCCCAGGGCGCCTCGCCTCCCGCGTGTGGGTCGGCCGTGTCGCGCTCCCCGCGTGCGTCGGGCGTGTCGGCGCCAGCGGTTGCGTCGGCGAACACCTGAGCCCACGCCGCTTCCTGCGCCAGGTGCCGCGCCCTGCGGTCCTGGATCGGCCCGTCCAGCGCGGCCACCGCCGTCGCGAGCCCGTCGCAGATCCGCGCGTCGCGCAGCATGCGCTCCACCACGTCCAGCGACACCGACACCTGCGCGCCGGTGCTGGGGCGGCGGCCCATCAGCCGGTCGGCCGCCGCGCGCTGGGTGGGCGACGGGTCCGTCAGCCGTACCGTGCCCGCGACCGCAGCGCCCAGCTCGGCGCGCTGGCGTACGCGAGCCCGCAGCCACGCCAGGTCGTCGCCGCCGAGCAGCACCGCGAGGCGCTCGCGGTCGGTGGTCATCCGCCGGTCTCCGCCGGTGGACGTGATGGTGGCAGGGTGGCGTCGTCGCGCAGACGCTGACGACCGTTCCACACCCAGCGGCTGATGCCCACGGCGTCGATGCCTGGCCTGGTCGCCATGTGTGCGATCGCCAGTGCGGGCACGGTGGGGTAGCAGCCCCACTCGCGTTCACTGGTCATGACCAGGTCGAGGTCGAACTGCTCGAGCAGGCCGAGGCACTTGGCGCGCATGTCGCTGTCGATACCGACGAACGCCTCGTCGAGCATGATCAGCCGTGGCGCGTGCTGGTCGGCGCTGCGGTAGTGGGCGGCCGCGGCGGCGAACTGCGGCACGGTCAGCGCCAGCGCCTTCTCACCACCCGAGCCCGTGCCGTGCGTGCGGCGTGTCAGCCGGCGCCACTGCCCGTCCTGGTGGCGTTCGATCGTGAACAGGTGCCAGCGTCGGTAGTCCAACGCGGCGGCGAGGTGCTGCTGCCACGTGCCCGCCTGATCGGCCTCGCGGACGTCGTCGATCTGGTCCTGCAGGAACGCACCCAGCTCGGCGCGCTGCTCGGGCGACCAGCCGGCGTGATGCAACAGCAGGCGACGGCGGGCCTGCGCCAACCCCGACGGGCCGTCGTCGCGGGGGCGCCACGCGAACCGCAGCCGCATGCCCGTGCTCGTCGGCATGCGTTCCAACTCGCGGTTGACCTCCGCGACCCACGCATCACCGGCGCGCAGCAGCTCGTGCAGCTGCGCTGACACGTCGCCGATCAGGTGGTTCTCGAGCACCTCGCGCTCGCGGGCGCCGAGCAGCGCGCGGCGGTTGGCGGTCTCGTCGGCCAACAGGTCCCGCAGCTCGGTCATCGACCGCTGCGCGCCCTGGAACGCGGTGGTCACGACGAACAGCTCGTCGGCGAACGTCGCCGACGGCCGCAGATCGTGGGCGAGCAGCGCGTGCTCGAGCTCGGTGAAGTGGCCGTGAATGGCCCGCTGCACCCGCTGCCACGGCCCGTCGCCGGGATCGACGTCGACCAGCGCCTGATCGATGCGCCGGGCCGTGCGCACCGCTCGGTCGGCCGACCAGTCCGAGGCTCGCTGACGCTCGCCCTCACCCTCGGATCCCCGCCCGCCGGCTCGCTGACGCTCGCCCTCACCCTCGGATCCCCGCCCGCCGGCTCGCTGACGCTCGCCCTCACCCTGGGAGTCGGGTTGGCGGTCGTCGTCGGAAGGGTGGGTGTCGGCGTCATCGAACGTGAGGCCGGCAACCGGCAGCAGTCCCGCGTCGACGGCGGCGACCAGCCGGTCGATCATCTCGCCGCGCGCGCGGAGATCGCGCGCGCGGACGTCGGCCAGTTCGGTGATGCGCGCCTCGGCGGCACCACGTCGTGCGCCGAGTGCGACGCGTTGCTCGTCGAGCTCCTCGCGGCGTGCCCCCGCGGCGGACATCGTGGCGCGAGCGGCGTCGAGCTCGGCCAGCACCGCGTCGACGCTGGCGCCGACGGTGGCCTGCAGCGTGTCGCGGCGCGCTGCCGCGGCGTCGGCGGCGGTCCGTCGTTCGGCGGCACGGCGTGTCAGACGCGCATGCTCGTCGGCCGCCGTGCGCAGGTCAGCGTCGGCCGCGTCTGCCGACACCACCGCTCCCAGCATCGCGCGCGCCCGCGGCCACAGCCCGGCCAGCGCCGAGTCGTAGGCGTAGGTGGCCGAACGCAGCGCAGCGAGCCCGTCGACGTGATCGCTGAGCCCGAGGTCGGCTGCGGCCTCGTCGCGCCGGGTTGCGGCGGCATTGCGGGCAGCGTTCCGCTCGGCGACGGCGGTCTCGGCATCGGCCAGGGCGCTGCGTGCCCGCGCGACCTGCTGGCGCTCGGCGGCCAGCGCCGCGACGGCGTGGAGCAGCGGCATGTCGGCCGGTGCCGCGTCGCGTTCGGCCGCCAGTGTCGTCTCGCGGTGCTCGAACGTCACCATCTGGTCGGCGATGGCTCCCAGCTCCGCGTCGAGGTCGGCCAGTCGCGCGTCGAGCTCGGCCAGCCGCCGACGTCGTGCGGCCTCACGTGCGGGGTGCCCGAGGTGTTCGGCCGCGGGCTTGGTCCACCGGCCGTGCAGTGCGCCGACCCGGTACCGACCGTCGGCGGCGACCCACACCACGCCGGCGTCGGCCTGCGCGCCGATCCGGCGCAGCAGCGCCTCGACGGTGTCGGCGTTGACGCCGGTGTCGGTGCGTGGAGCGGGACACAGCACGCCTGTCAACCCGCCGTCGGTCCGGGCCGGCAGGTCGCCGGGGACCAGCACCGCGTCGAGGTCGTCGATGTCCAACAGCGATCCGTCGGGCATGACCCACGCGTCGAGGAGCCCAGCGCCGGCCAGCGCGGCCTCGTAACCCGCCAGCGTGGTGTCGTCGACGTTCGCGGTGACCGGATCCACGAGCTGCCACAGCGGCGCGCCGGCGCGGGCGTCGCGACCCTCGTACGCACGGGTCGGCAGCGGCGTCGGCGGCAGGTCGCCGGCTGCGGCGACCTCCTCGCGCTCGGCGGCGACCCGGTCACGGGCCTCGCCCGCCACGCGTCGACGTTCGCCAAGTCCTGCGCGTGCGTGGGCCAGCCGGTCGGCGGCCGCGGCCACCGCCGTCTCGACCGCCCGGGCGACGGGCGACCGGTCGGCTGCGTCGTCCCGCCAGACCTCGAGCTGCCACGCGATCTCGTCGGCGGAATCGGGCTGCGCCTCGCGTGTCGCGTCGGCCCATCGACGGTACGTCGCGATCAGCTCACCGACCGCGTCGTCGCGGTGGGCGGCGGCATCGCGTTCGGCGTCGCGGGCGGCGTCGAGGGCCTGCGCGCTGCGATCCTGCTCGCGGCGTGCCTCGACGAGTCGCGACCCGGCATCGTCGAGTGCCGAGGTCAGCTCGTCGAGGACGTCCAACGCCTCGACGCGGCGGACGACGGCGTCTGCCAGCGCGCCTTCGGCAGCGCGCAGGGCATCGTCGTCGCCGGAGGCGAGCGCCGGTCCGGCGACACGGTCGTGCTCGGCGTCGAGCGCCGCCACCCGCGCCGCGTCAGTGGCCGCTCCGGCGGCACGGTCGACGTCGTCGCGTGCGTCGGCGACCCGCTCGCGCGCCCGCACGGCCCGTTCGGCACGATCCTCGGCGACACGCTCGGCCCGCTCGGTGTCGCCGCCGGCCTCGGTCGCGATCCGCTGCGCGTCGGCGGCCTCGTGACGGGCCTGCTCGAGCTCGCGGGCGCTGCGCATCTCGGGCGACGCCTCGAGCGTGCGCACGGCCTCGGCGGCGGCGCGCTGCTCGCGGTCGGCGTCGGCCCGTTGCGCCGCCACCTGCTCGAGCTCCGTCGCCGCCTCTTCGCGGTCGGTCTCGGCGGCGCGCAGCTTGCGCTGCGTTGTCTCGTACGCGGCGTGGGCGCTGGTGACGGCCTGCGCCCGGCGGCGGACCGCGACGGCGGCGTAGCGACGGTAGTCGGTCAGGAAGGCCCGCGTGGCGTCGGCGGCCGCCTCGAACGCCGCGAGGTCGTCGCGGTCGGCCTCGAGCGTTCGGAAAGCCTCGGCGACGTCGCCGATGACCGTCGCCGACAGCGGCGGCAGCGCCTCCGACAGCGCGGCGGACAGAGCCTCTTCGTCGAGCTGACGCGACAGCTGCGGCTTGCGCAGCTGGATCAGCAGGTCGACCAGCGCCTCGTACCGGTGACCGCCCAGCGCGAACAGGCGGTTGTCGACGGCGGCCCGGTAGCGGGAGGCCGTCTCGAACACCTCGCCGCGGTGGCCGATCGCCTCACGCAGCCGGTCGCGGGTCAGCGCCTGGCCCGTCGGTGCCTGCAGGTACAGCTCGTGACCCACCCGTTGGTCGGTCACCGCGAACCAGCGCTGCGCCAACCCACGGCCGTGTGCGGCGCGCAGTCCACACAACAGGGTCGTGAACCGCGGCACGCCGCCGTCGCGGCGGCCGAACTCGATCCAGGTGTAGCCCAGCCGGTCGTCGTACCGGCCGAGCAGCAGGTTCCACTCCATGCGCTTGGCCGCGTCGCCGTCGGGCTCGACCCGTGCGGCGCTGGCGTCGCCGTCGAGCAGGAACGGCAGCGTCAGCGCCAGCACCCGCGACTTGCCGGTGCCGTTGTTGCCGCGCAGTAGCAGCCGGCCGCCGCGGAACCGGAACTCCTCGGCGTCGAACCGGTACAGGTTCAGCAGACCCACGCGCAGTGGCTGCCAACGCTCGCGCTCGGGCTGCGGAAGCTCGGTGCGCTCGTCGCCCTCGACGACCGCGTCGTCGAGGCTGAACCGGCCGGTCTGGCGCCGCTCGCTGTTTCCAGACCGCGGCGCATGGCCGTCGCCGTTCGTGCCGTCGAACAGGGCGTCTCTCATGTCACGGTCGCTCCGGTGGGTGCCGCGTCATCGAACAGCGTGGACGGTTGCGGTGGCGTGATCGGGTCGTCCAGCCGGTACCGCGCGATCGCGGGCAGGGGCGTCACACCGCCGCTGACCCGCCGCACCAACCCCAGCGCCGTCAACCGGTCGAGCGCGTCGGCGGTCAGGCCGACCTCTGCGCCGGGCTCGCGGCTATCGGCCCGCCAGTAGCTGGCGTGCTCCCGGGCCAGTTGTGCCACCAGCGTCTGCAGCTCGGCGATGGGCACGACCACATGCGGCGATCCAGCGGCGCTTCCGGCACGCAACCGGCCGGCGAGGTGCTCGGCCACCAGCAGCGTGACATGCCCATCGGTGCCCTGGTCGGGCATGGTCACGTCGGTGCAGTCGCCGCGCTCGTCGACCATCGCGATGCCCTCCGCGCGGATCTCCGGGATCAGGCCGGTGGCGTGCGCGACCGACGCCACGATCCGGTGTCGCTGGCGTGCCAGATACTCGCGGTACCGCTCGGGCAGGTCGCCGTGGTAGGTGACGGCGTCGTCGACCAGACGGCGGGTCAGGTGCTGGCGGATGCTGCGGTTGCGGGCGTCGTCGGTGTCGGGAATCGGCTCGGCGGTCAACGCCGCGACCTGTCCGTCGACATCGGTGGCCGGTATCGCGGACGGCGGCGTGCGGGCGGCCAGGAACGCCGCCAGGCTCGCGCGGTCCACGGTGTACAGCGCGTCGCCGGTGCCCTCGACGTACGCGCGCTCGCTCCCGTCGACCCGGCGCAGCACGCTCCAGTCGAGCAGCAGGCGCATCGCGGCGACCAGATCGCGCCGTTCGCCACGGCCGGTGAGGGTGAAGGCGACCCCCGCCTCGGCGAGCTGCGGGTCGGCGGCGACCGCAGCGACGATGCGTTCGGCGATGCGTCCCAACGTCGTCTGACGCTCCTCGCCCTCGAGCGCGGCCAGCGCCAGGCAGGCGATCACGTAGCGCCGTCGTGAGAACGGCGGGTCGGCGGGTCGCGCCCGCGCCGGCCGGGTCGTGTCGCCGGTCGTCGCGGGGACCTTGCGCAGCCGGGCGACCGTGCGACCGACGTGCAGGCTCCAGCCGGTCTCGTTGACGAACCACTCCCGCAGCCAGTCGGCGTGACGGCGCACCAGCCGATGGGCGTCGGGGTCGCGGTCGCTGTGCAGTAGCGGCCGCATCAGCAGCAGGCGGACGGCGCGGCGCCGCTCGTCATCGCGTCGGGCGTCGTCGCCGATCATCGCGTCGAGGAGCCCACTGCGGCCGGCGTCGGTGTGGGCGCGAGCAGGTCGACGAACTCGACGTCGTGGTCGGGACCCGTCAACGCGCCGTCACTGGTCGCGATCGTCGCGCTGGCGCCGTCGCCGGTGGGCACCATGCGAATCTCGATGCTGCCGTCCGCGCTGGTCGCGTCGACCGGTTCGTCCGGAGTCAGCTTGCGCGACAACGCCTCGGCGAGCAGGTCGAGCAGCAGGTCGAACGCGTCTCTGGGTAGCTCGCCGAGCGTCGACAGGCGGGTCGGTCCGGCGGCAGCGAGCCACTGGCGGGCCTGCGCGAGCTGGGCGGCCTCGACCTCTGCCTCCTTCGCCAGGCGGGCCTTCTCCTCCGAGCGGTCGACCACGCTGACGGGACGTCCACGTGGCAGGTACCGGCCGGTTCGACGCAGCCGCGGTGCGACGTGCAGTGGCTCGCCGTCGAGCCAGCTCGTCGACGGTTGCTCGCCGGCCGCCTCGCGCGCGTCGAGCGTCTCGGCGTCGACGACCAGGTGGCGGGCCGGTGTCAACCCGAACGCGGCATGCCACAGCCGGTGGGCGTCGGCGTCGGATGGCGCGGCGGCGAACCAGCGGGCCAGCGTCCGTAGATCGGCGGCGCGGTCGGCGCGTGACACCCGACGCTCGTTGATCGTGGCCACCGCGAGCAGCAGCGCCGTGATCGCCTGCCGCGCCCGCGCCCGCAGGACGTCGGCCTGGCTCTGGCCGCCCGGCGGTGCCACGAACCAGCCCGCCAACCCCGTCCAGCGTCGCCGCCACAGATCGCGCTGGTCGGCGCGGTCATCGTCGGTGACGTCGAGCGTGTCGGCGAGGTCGCGCTCAGCCGCCGCGTCGAGCAGTCGGTGCAGCCGTGCGCCGTCGATACCGCCGATCGTCCGTGCGATCTCGGCCTGCGCGACGACCAGCTCGCCGATGAACCGTTCGAGGTAGTCGATCAGCAGGTCCTTGTAGGCGACGAAGTCGTCCTGGTCGAGACGCTGCAGCTCAGCGGTCCGCTGCAGGTTGCCGATGAAGACCTGTGCGCGGTCGGTCAGCTCGGCGAACCGTGCCGACAGCGCGAGCAGGGCCCGGTGGGCCTTGGCCGTGTCGGGGTCGTCCTCGGCGGCCAGCCCCGCGAGCTCGACCAGCAGCGCGCGGATGTCCCGCAGCGCGGCGGTCTGCAGTGCGCCGGGCTGCGCGAGCGCCTGCTCGAAGTGGCGGACCGCCCGCTCGGCAGCCTCACCCCGCGGGGTCAGCTGGTACAGGTGGCGCGGCCGGTAGAACTCCTCGACGCTGGTGACCTCGGCCGTGTCCGGGTCGGTTCGGACGTTGCCCCAGTCGTCGAGCTGGGTGAGCAGCGCCCTGACCTCGTCAGCGTCGAATGCCAGACCGTCGTCGGCGAGCAGCTCGACGATCTCAGCTGGACGCAGATGCAGGCGGAAGCGCTCCTTGGCCTGCAACATCACGTGACTGACCGCACGATAGTGCGACGCCTTGTCGGCCGTCACGTAGGCGAAGACCCCGAGTTGCGTCACGTGTACTTCCATCGACGACGACGGGCCCGAAGGCTAGCGCACCGCCGGTCGACAACCCGCCAGCGGCCGACCGGGTCAGATGAACCGGGCGAGGACGGCCAGGCTGAGCATGGTACCGATCATTGCGAAGATCATCTGCCGGGTCTGCTGGGCCAGCGCTGCGATCAGCTCACCGCGAACCACGGCCAGCACCTCGTGGCGCAACGCGTCGATGCGCTGCTCGAGCCGCTCGACGACCGTCGACCTCTCCGAATCGACCGTCGATCTGCGCGAACCGCGCGTCGATCTGGGCGAACCGCGTCTCGAACCGCGCGTCCTGGGCCTGGATGGCCACGTCCAGGTACTCGCGGGTGACCACGTCGCCCCAGCCGGTTGGTGGGAGGTGTGCCATCAGGGCCGGCGGTCTCCCTCGCACGGGATCCCGAGCGGAGTCAGAAGCCCACGGCGATGCCGTCGCGGCGGGGATCAGCGGCGCCGCGCAGCAGTCGTCTGCCGACCAGCTGGATCGCCGTGAGGCCACTGCGCAGATCGTCGAGGCGTGGGCAGGGATGCCCGATGGCCTCGAGATCGTCGAGCAGATCGGCGACCTCCGATCCCTCCTCGAGCTCCGAGCGGGCACCGATGATCCCGGCACAGTTGCTCGTGATCGACTGCCCGCTCCAGTGCCCGCGGTTGATCGCCCGCTGCGGGTCGGTGTGGTCGACGACGACCCCGAGGATCGTCTGGGTCACGTAGTCGGGGATCGCGCTGCCGCCCGCCGCGCCGACGACCAGTCGCAGACGGTGACGGCGGTCGAACACCAGGGTCGGCGCCATCGAGGTCCGCGGGCGCTTGTTCGGCTCCATGATGTTCGCCGGCTTGCCCGGCGAGATGGAGTCCAGCCGGGTGAAGTTCTCCTGGACGTTGTTCAGCGCCATGCCGCGGACCTCGAGCTGCGCGCCGAACGACGAGTTGATCGTCGTCGTCATCGACACGGCGTCGCCCCGCCGGTCGACGATGCTCACGTGGCTGGTGGTGTCGACGAGGTCCGCGACGTCGCCTGGTGTCGCGTCGTCACCGGCGCCCCGTGCGGAGACCTGCGTCGGATCACCCGGCTCCACCGGGTGCACCGCGTCGTCGGGGGAGAACAGCGCGAAGCGCTCGTCGAGATAGGCGTCGGACAGCAGAGCGTCGGTCGGCACCGGCTGGAAGTCGGGGTCCCCGACGTACTCGCGGCGGTCGAACTGCGCCAGGCGGCTCGCCTCGATCGCGAGGTGCACGCGCTCCAGCGTCGCGGGACGTGTGCGCCGGACCCGGCCGCGCTCGAGCAGCTCGAGCTCGTACAGCACCGTCAACCCCCCGAACGCCGGCGGCGCGGAGCTGCACACCACACGCCGCAGCACCGCCGCGCACAGCGGGTCACGCTCCACCGCCTCGTACCCGGCAATGTCGTCGACCGTCACCAGGCTGGGGATCACCGCGGGACCCGACGCGTCGGTCTCCAGCTTGTAGGGCGTCCGCGTGATGCGCTCGACGATGGCCGGCGCGATGGCGCCGTCGGCGTCGTAGAACGCGTCGGCGCCGCCGTCACGCACGTCGCGCAGCACGTCGGCGAGGTCGTCGTTGGTGACCGGTTCGCCGACGGGGATCGGTGTCGCGCCGTCGCAGTAGCGGGCGCCCAGGTCCGGGTAGTCGCACCGTTCCAGCCCGCGCGTCGATGCGCTCATCACGTCGTGCAGGTACGGAGGCATCGCGAACCCGGTCTCCGCCAGCTCCACGGCCGGATCGAACAGCTCGTCCCAGGCCAGCTGTCCGTACCGGTCGTGCACGAGATCGAGCACACGAAGGGTCCCCGGCACGCCCACGGCCCGACCGGTCGCGGCGACCTCGCTCTCGAAGTCGGCGATGCCGAAGCGTTCCTGCTCCTCGGCCGTCGGTGTCCGCAACCCGTCGGTCACCCGCTGCGGCGCGCGAGCCAGCCCGTCGAAGAAGCGCACCTCGCCGGTGTCGCGATCGAAGTAGGTGATGAGCGTGCCGCCGCCGAGCCCGGAGGACTGCGGCTCGACGACCGCGACACCATCTGGGCGGCGATCGCGGCGTCGATCGCCGAACCGCCACGCGCGAGCACCTCGCAGCCAGCCTGCGAGGCGAGCGGGTGTGCGGCAGCGACCATGGCCGTGTCGCCCAGTGCCGGTCTGGACCCGGCGGCATCCGACCGTGCGTCACAGGTGGCGCGGTGTCGGTGGGGCTGGTGCGAGGCGTTCGCGTGCTGCGCGTCCGCAGTCGACGCCGCACCGACCGGTGGCACCGCGGCGAGCAGGCTCACCGCAACTGCGACAACGAGCGCGACGATCAGTCGCCGGCCGACAGGAGTCGCGTACCGCGTCATGTGCACCCCCGCATGTGAAGTTGTGTGCCGACGCTACCAGCAGCCTCGGCACGACACCAGGTGCGTCCGGACGCGATCGTGGAGGCGGGCGCTCAGGACGTGCGGCGGTCCACGACCTCGGCGAGCCTGGCGAGCCGGGTCATCCGCCGGCGCTGCCCGTAGGCGGACAGTGGCGCCACCATCCGTTCGATCAGCTCGGTCGAGATCACCTGTCGTCCTTCGCGCCGGGAGCGACTCGGGCGTTCATCGTAGTCTCGTTCCATGCGACCCGAGACGAGCGCGGCGCAGGCGGTGGGTCATGTGGACCCGGCCACCGGTGCGGTGACGCCGCCGATCCACATGTCGACCACGTTCGAGCGTGACGCCGAAGGAACGCTGACCGCCGGCCACGAGTACATCCGCGCCGACAACCCCGCGTACGAGCAACCCGAGCGGCTGCTGGCACAGCTCGAGGGCGGCGACACGGCGCTGCTGTTCTCGTCGGGGATGGCGGCAGGCTCGTCGCTGTTCTGCGTGCTGCTGCCCGGCGACCACGTCGTCGCGCCGCGGATCATGTACTGGGGGCTGCGCAAGTGGCTCAGCGAGTTCGCGCTGTCCTGGGGCATCGACATCACGTGGGCCGACACCACCGACATCGACGGGATCCGCGCCGCGGTGCGCCCGGGCCGCACGCGGCTGGTGTGGATCGAGACGCCCGCCAACCCGACCTGGGAGCTCACCGACATCGCGGCCGCCGCCGAGGTCGCCCACGAGGCGCACGCGGTGCTCGCCGTCGACAGCACGGTCGCCACCCCCGTCCTCACGCGCCCGCTCGAGCACGGCGCCGACCTCGTGGTGCACTCGGCGACGAAGTTCCTCAACGGCCACGGCGACGTGCTTGCAGGCGCGGTGGTCGCCGCAACCGACGGCCCGTTCGTGCAGCGGGTGCGCGCGTGGCGCCGCGGCGCTGGGGCGGTGCCCGGCGGCTTCGCCCCGTGGCTGCTGCTGCGGGGCATGCGCACCCTGTACCCGCGGGTCCGTCAGAGCTCCGCCACGGCGCTGGCGATCGCCGAGCACTTCGCCGACGACCCCCGCCTGACGGCGGTGCTGTATCCGGGTCTGGCGTCGCACCCCGGCCACGACATCGCGCGGCGGCAGATGGCCGGCGGGTTCGCCGCGATGCTGTCGATGCGAGTTCGGGACGGTGCCGATGCGGCTGCGGCGACGATCGCACGGCTGCAAGTGTTCCATCGCGCGACCTCGCTGGGCGGCACCGAGAGCCTGGCCGAGCACCGCGGTCCCGCCGAGGGGCCGTCGACCCCGGTGCCCGCCGACCTGCTGCGGTTCTCGGTGGGGCTCGAGCACCCCGACGATCTGATCGCCGACCTCGACCAGGCGCTCGACCACGGCGTGGACGGCGATCCGGCGCCGCTGCCGCCCAACGACGCCTTCGGCGCGCTGCGCAGGACGGTCATCGCCCGCGGCGGTGACCTGCGCCGCAGCGGTGACGCCGTGACCGCGGTCGGCTCGCCCGGCGCGGTCGAGCCGGTGCGCGACCAGCTCGACCTGCCGGCGCCCACGGCGACCACCGTCGAGGGTGTGCTCGCCGACGTCGTGAACCCCGCGGTCGTCGCGCACGGCGGCCAGGTCGTGCTCGTCGGCCACACCGACGGAATCGTGCGCGTCCGCCTCGACGGCCGCTGCCAGGGCTGCGCGATGGCGCAGGTCACCGTCCGCCAGGGCGTCGAGCCGCTGCTGCGCCGCCACGTCGACGGTATCCGCGCGGTGGTCGACGTCACCGACCACACCGCCGGCCCTGACCCCTACTACCCGCCGACCAAGCGGTGATCAGCCGTGTGGGGCGGAGGTCGGCGCCACCTCGACGGTGAGCTCGGCCCACGCCCGGCGCAGGGCGCGCTCGCAGGCGTCGGGATCGTCGGCGCTGGCGAACACGAACCCCAGGTAGCGGTCGCCGGCGGGCAGCGGCACGACGCGCGTTCCCGGTGCGATCGGGATCGCGACGTCGGTGACGCCGGGCACGGCCCTCGCGCGCTCGACGCCGTGGACGGCGACGAGGCGCCCCGTGCCGGTGACCGGTAGCATCAGCACGCCGGTGGCGCCGTCCGCACCCGCCGGTGGGACCGGCAGCCCCAGCGCATGGCGCAGCACCAGCTCCTCGACGCGCAGCCCCGCGACCCGCAGCGACCGGCTGCACAATCCGCCGATCGTGCGGGCGGCGAGCTCGAGGAACCGCACGCGATCGCCGTCGACCCTGCACTCGGCGTGCACCGGCCCTTCGGTCAGCCCGACCGCGCGCACCGCGCGTTCGACGACGTCGAGCACCATGGCCGATGCGTCGTCGGTCAGCCGGGCGGGGCTGACCAGCAGCGTCTCGGGAAACGTCGGTCCGGTCGGCGTGTCGGGCTTGTCGAACACCGCGAGCACCTGCAACCGACCGCCGCGCAACAACCCGTCGACCGCGACCTCCACCCCCGGCACGAACCGTTCGACCAGGACCGGCGCGGACGCGCCGACCAGCCGGCGTACCCCGACGACCGCGGCGCGCAGCTGTTCGGGCGTGTCCGCGCGCACCACCCCCTGACTGGCCGTCCGGTCGACCGGTTTGGACACCGCCGGGAGCAGCGCAGCGGCTCGATGGGCCTCGACCTCCTCGCCGGCGCCGATCGCCGCGAACTCGGGCTGTGGCACGCCGGCCTGCGCCAGCGCACGGCGCTGTGCCAGCTTGTCGTCGGCCGCGGCGAGCGCGCTTGCGGGGTTGGCGGGCAGGCCGCAGCGTCGTGCGATCTCACCCGCCACCGCCACCGCGGCGCCGTCGGTCCCGACAACGGCGTCGATCGGCCGGTCGAGCGTGGCGAGGAGCGCTGCCGCCGTGCCCATCGGGTCGTCGAGATCGACGACGATCGCCGAACCGGGAATGGCGACCGCGGCATCGGTGGCCACCGTCACCGCACAGCCGAGGTCGTGCGCGGCGGCCAGGTGGTCGCCGATCCGGTAGGACCCGGCAGGTGCGATCAGCAGCACATGGGCGCCTGGGGCCGGGCCGGTGTCAGCGGTGCTGGACATGGGTGCAGTGTCGCGTGCCGCGGTGACGATGTCGGTACGATGCTCGCCGCCAGCGAACAGGAGGTTGAGGTGGCCGAGTCCCAGCATGCGGTCGAGCGGGTGCATGCGGTCGAGCGCGACTGAGCGACGCGCGTCGAGCACCGCCCGCGCACGGCGGCCGGCGACACGTGCGCCCGTCCGCGCGATACTGGTGGGCACACGGCAGGCAGGACACGCGATGCGGCACCGGCTCCCGTCGAACCTCAGCCCGAAGGCCAAGAAGCTGCTGCTGACCAGCGAGACGCACGAGCCGGTCCGGGCGCTGGTGCAGGTCGCCGCGACCGCCGACGCCGACACGGTCGCGCACGGCATCACCGCGCTCGGTGGGA
>JAHWKT010000097.1 GCA_019347695.1 Actinomycetota bacterium
GCAGGGGCGTCACGTGGACGATCGCGGGAGTCGGTGGCGGCAGCCGTCCGGGCCACGGGGGCATCTCGACGCCGGTCGGCACCCGCACCGTCACCGTGCCCGGCAGCCCGGGACGCGCCGGCTCCCGTGGATCGCCCCACGCCACCAGTCGCAGCTGATCTGTCGGCGTCCGGCCGCCGCCGATCACCGCCGTGGTCACGCGGTCCTGTCCCAGCAGTCCCTGCACCCGACTGAGCGTCCGCCGCACCTGCGCGTCGATCGTGGCGCTGGCGTCCCACAGATCGGGTTGCACCTCGCCCACGGGTGCGCACTCGTCAGCGTGCAGTCGGATCATCGACACCCCGGCCGATGGGGGATCGCCACACTGCCACCACCCCCCGAGCTGCCATCGCAGTCGGTCGACCATCGCGTCGGGGGTGAACGCACCGTCCAGGTGGCGCCACAACCGCACCTGCTGCTCGTCGTGGGCGGTCTCCGCCTCGATGGCCAGCTGCACGCACACCAGACCGTACTGTTGCAGCGACTGGTGCAGCTGCTCCGCCAGTCCGCGGGCGGCGAATGCCACCATGTCGATCCGTTCGGCCGGTGGGTCGAACGGGTGGGCGACCGTCAGCTCGGCGCGAGGTGGCCGGGGAGCAAGCGGCCGTTCGTCCAGGCCGCGGGCGAGCCGGTGGGCACCCAGCCCGTCGGTGCCGAAGCGGTCGAGCACCGCACGTTCGTCCAGCGCGGCCAGCGCCCCCAGGGTGGTGATGCCGAGGCGCCGCAGCAGACCTGTCAGCTCCGGACGGTCCAGCGTCGTGATGGCGAACGGTGCCAGGAACGCGGTGCTCCTGCCAGGCGGCACCACGACCCGGCGGCTGGCCGCCAGCAGTGCGGCGAACAGCCCGTCGGCGATCCCCACCCGGCAGCGGTCCTCGCGCTGGTCGGCGGGGGCGATCCCCGTCAACGTGTCGCACACGGTGGCGGTGATCCGGGTGGCCAGTGCCGCGTCGCCGCCGAAGTAGCGGGAGGGTCCGCGGGTTGCCAGCGCCACCACACCGGGACGGATGATCTCGACCCGCGGACTGAAGGCCGCGACCGCCGCGACCACCGGTTCGAACGCCCTGGCATCGACGTCCGGGTTCGACTGGATCAACCCCAGATCAGGACAGCAGGCCTGTGCCTCCCGTTGCCGCTGGCCGCGCTGGACGCCCGCGGCCCGGGCCGCGGCGGATGCCGCCTGCACCCGATGGGCGTTCAGGACCGCCACCGGCTCACCGGGCGCGACCCCTGCGGCGGTCAGCGGCCAGTCGGTGCACCCGACCACCAGTGTCCGCCGCGGCGACGTCATGCGACGCTCTCGACACGCTGGGGGCGGGGGACCGGTGCCCTGACGGGGCGGGCAGAGGTCACCCGTCCCTGCGGGTCGGGCAACCAGACCGTCGTGTGACGCGGCCGTCCGCCGAGTCGGCGGCCGTCCGCGCGCACCTGCAACTGGCGGCTGCGCAGATGCCCTGCGCCCCACCCCAACCCCTCCCACACGCCGGTGCTGCCGGTCAGGGTGACGTCGAGCGGTACACCGGCCGCCGCATCGGCCACGAGCAGCACCCGCTGCCGTTACCGGAGGCGGGCGGCCAACCGGCGCTGCAGCGCCCCGCTGGCACGGGTCGAGGGGCGCAGCAGGACGATCTCGAACGCGTCCAGCAGGGCCGCGACGATCGTCGGCCACTCAGCGCCGGGATCGCACACCAGGACGAGCCGTTCCAGTGCGACGCCCGCCTCGGCCGCCGCGAGCAGCCCGAGCGCGTCGAATCCGACGGCGGCGCACCACCCGCCGGTCGTGGTGACCTCCGCCATGAGGGCGAAGCTCAGCGAGGTCATCCCGATCCCGGTGACGCCGACGGTGGTGCCCCGTCGAAGACCACCGTCGGGCAGCAGCGGCCGCAGCGCGGCGGCGGTGGGCAGCAGATGGTCACCGCGGTCGGTCAACGTCGCCGCCGACCTGACCGTGGTCGGCAGCGCGGCGGCGGCGTGAGTGGAGATCACGCGGTCAGTATCGAACGTGTGTTCGAGGAATGCAACGCGGTGGGGGGACCGGTGGTGGAGATGCCTCGGATTGGTCAGCGCACGTGACCGGGTGTGACTACGGCCGCCGCAACCCCGGCGGTAGCTTCGGTTGCGAAGCTGACTCCGACGGCCGGCGAGTCTTTCCGGTGCTGACTACCGTGCGTCGCGGCGGCGATGGCGTCGCGCAGAATCGTCGGACGTCTACCGTGCACTATGCACGGTGCACGTCCGCGTGACGGCGGGAGACCGGCATCGGCAGCGGACGGTGAGTACCGAGCGTGATGACGTGCTGCTTCGGATGCCGGTGGGAGGAGGGAGGTTCTAGGGTTCGTTGGGCATCACGATCCAGGCGACCAGGTAGAACACGATCTGCGTGCCGGGCAGGATGAACGACGCGATGAACGCCAGCCGCACCATCGTGGGGCTCCAGCCGAAGTACTCGGCGATCCCGCCGCAGACACCGGCGATGACACGGTGCCGGCGCGACCGGTACAGGCGTCGTTTCGGGGGGTGTCGGGTGCTCATCACGGTGACCTATCGCTGGTGCGTATGCACCCAACGCTAGGCCCGATCGTCCGACGACGCTGTCGGGGATCATCCTGATCCTGCTGATCCTGCTGATCCTGCCGCCGGCGGTCGGCCAGACCTCGGGGCGTGTCCCCGATCTGCGTACCGTCTACAAGGCGGTGGCGCCGGCAGCGGCGCCCCGGCGACGCCGCCACGCGGCCCGGCCCTGGCTGACCGCCAGCACGCCGAAGAACGCCGCCACCGCCACCCCTGCCATCGCGGCGCCGGCCGCCAGGTCGAGGTGGTAGCTCAGCAGCAGCCCGACGTACACGCTGCCCACGGCCACCACGACCGACGTGGCCATCATCGCCGGCACACGGCGTGCCAGCAGACTCGCCGTCGCCGGTGGCGCGATCAGCAGCCCGTAGACCAGGAGGTTGCCCACCGTGCGGAACGAACTGATGATCGCCAGCGCGATCAGGATCAGCAACGCGATGCGCGCCCGCCCCGGCTGCAGCCCGAGGCCCTGGGCCTTGCGTTCGTCGAAGCTCAACGCGAGGAACGCGCGGTGGAACACGACGACTCCGCCGAGCGCGATCACCGCGGCCACCGCCTGCACGGCGATCGCACCGGGGGCGACGCCGAGCGCCGCACCGAACAGGAAGCCGAGCAGATCCCCGAAGTAGCCCGTGCCGCGCGAGATGATCATGACACCCAGCGCGAGCATCCCGATGAACAGCAGCCCGATCCCCGCATCCTCGGGCAGGTGGGAGCTGCGCTGGACGACGTTGACGCCGGCGATCATCACCACCGCGGCGACGGCGGCGCCGATCGTCGTGGCGACGCCGCCACCGCCGAGCAGGATGTAGGCGACCGCGATGCCGGGCAGGACCCCGTGGGCCAGCGCGTCGCCCATGAAGGTCAGTCCACGCAGCACCACCCAGGTGCCCACGAGCGAGCACGTGATCGCCGCCAGCACGCCGGCGAGCAGCGCCCGTTGCATGAACGTGGCCGCGAACGGATCGAGCAGCAGATCGCCGAGCGCGGTCATGGTGCGATCACGACCGTCATCGTGTGGCCGGCCGGCGCGCCGCACGCCGACCGAGCCAGAACCGCCGGCGGTGCACGCCTACGAGAGCGCATCGCGGATGCGTCGGGCGTCGGTCCGCAACATGTCCTGGTAGGTCGCCGCACCCGAGCCCGGCTCGTCGAGCGAGCCGCTGTAGAGCGCCACCACCTCGACATGGCTTCCCACCTCCTGCGCGAGGGTCCTGGCCATGTCGTCAGCGGCGATCGTCTCGGTGAAGACCGCCGTGACGCGTTCGCGTTCGAGGGTACGGACCAGCGCTTCGAGATCCTGCGCGCTCGGTTCGGCGCCGGTGGCCACGCCCGGGATCACGGTGCCCACGACGCGGAAGTCGTAGCGCTCGGCGAAGTACCCGAACGCGTCGTGGTTGGTCACCAGCGTGCGGCGGTCGTCCGGGACGTCGGCAAGCAGCTCGCTGAGCTCGACGTCGAGGTCCTCCAGCTGCGTGGCGTAGGCGTCGCCCTGTTGTCGCAGCCGGTCGGCGTCGACACCCAGCTCGCCGAGCTGCCCACTGAGCGCGCGCGCGACCGCCGCCATCCGTACCGGGTCCATCCAGAAGTGGGGATCCACGGTGCCGTCGCCGTCATCGGCGAACGTGTGCGGCTCGACGTGGTCGATCGCCGTGAACACCGGGACACCGCCGTCCGCGGCCTCGGCCAGCGGGCGATCCAGGCTCGCCTCGAGGCCGCCGCCGTTCGCGACGATGAGGTCGGCGTCGAGCAGCTGCGCCTGTTGCTGTGCAGAGGGCTCGAAGCTGTGGGGGTCCGCACCGACGGGCAGCAGCACCGTCACGTCCGCCGCGTCGCCGGCGACCTGCGTGGCCACGTCGCCCAGGATCGTCGTGGTCGCGACGACCATGGGCGCAGCGTCGTCATTGGACTGGACCGGTGACGCGCTGCTGGAACCACACGCGGCGACCAGCACGCCGATGACGAGCAGGCACACGCGCAGCGCCACGGCCCGTCGTGTCAGGCAGCGCCACGGTGGGGTGGTGGTCATGGACGGCCTCGATCAGCGGGCTCAACGCGATCGCTCGGTGGTGCCAGCGGGCGACGCGGTGGTGTCGGGTACGCTCGGGATGATCTACCATGATCATGGAAACCGTTGTCAATTTCAAGAAGTGGACCACCGGGTATGACGACGCACGCGGTGTCGGGGTCCGCGGTGACCGTGGCCTACGGGGGTGTGCCCGCGCTGCTCGACTGTGATCTCGCGGTGTCGGCCGGGACCACGACGGCGCTGGTCGGTCCCAACGGTTCCGGCAAGTCGACGTTGCTGTCGGCGATCGCGGGACTGGTGCCGCTGGCACGCGGCACCCTGACCGTGCTCGGCCGCCCTGCGGGCACCCCGGAGTTCGCCGCCCGCGTGGCATACGTGCTGCAGTCCACCCCCGCCAACGAGACGCTGCCGGTGACCGTCCGGGAGGTCGTGACCATGGCGCGGTTCGCGCGCCGCGGGCTGTTCGGTCGGCTGACCTCGCACGATCGGCACATCGTCGCCAACGCGCTCGAGCGGCTCGACGTCGCCGATCTCGCCGATCGCCACCTGCGCGAGCTGTCGGGCGGACAGCGGCAGCGGGTCCTCGTCGCCCAGGGACTCGCGCAGGGGGCTGACCTACTGCTGCTCGATGAGCCCGTCACCGGGCTCGACCTCGCCAGCCGGGACGACATCCTGACCGTCGTCGACGAGATCCGGTCGTCGGGCGGCACGGTGATCGTCGCCACGCACGACCTCGGCGACGCCGAGCGGGCCGACCACGTCATGCTGCTCGCCCGGACGGTGATCGCCGCCGGTCCTCCCGGCGACGTCATCACCACCGACAACCTTCGTCGCGCCTATCGCGGGCGGCACGTGGCCGACCAGGTGGCCGGACTCGCCCACGTCGATGAGCACGTGCACGCCCACGGCCCACGGCACGGGATCCACTGAGCCGTTGAACGCCGGCCGACGGTGCCGGCAGGAAGGGAGCACGATGCGCGACGCGGTGACGTCCGAGGCGCTGCGGGAGGCCGGCCTGCGCGCCACCCGGCAGCGGACCACCGTGCTCGACGCGCTGCGCGGGCGGCCCGACGCGATCACCGCGCAGGAGTTGCACGGCGAGCTGCGCGGTACCGGGGAACCGGTCGGGCTGACGACCGTGTACCGCACGCTGGCGTCGCTGGCCGATGCCGGGCTGCTCGACGCCATCCCCCGCGAGGGGGAGCAGGCGTTTCGGCTGTGCTCCGACGACCATCACCATCACCTGATCTGCGAGGCCTGCAACCGCGTCGACGAGCTCACCGCCGAGGAGGTCGAACGCTGGGTGGACGCCGTGGCGTCGCGGCGCGGGTTCCGGGTGACCGGCCATCGTGCCGACATCTTCGGGCTGTGCGCGGCCTGCGCGAGATCGTGACGTCGCGCCGTCGGCGTGTGCGACCCTTACCGCCATGACCTTGCTGCTGGGCTTCGCCGTCGCCCTGATGCTGGCGGTGCTGATCTCCGCGCTCGCCGAGCGAAGCGTGCTGTCGACCGCGGTCGTGTTCCTGGCCTGCGGCGTGCTGATCCAGGGCGTCGGGATCGTGCCCGAGTCGCCGGAGCAGGTCGTCGAGCTGATCGCGGAGATCGCGCTGTTCAGCGTGCTGTTCACCGACGGCATGCTGGTAGGGATCAGGGATCTCGCCGTCGCCTGGCGCCTGCCGGGCCGTGCGCTGCTGTTGGGCATGCCCTTGACGCTGGTGGGCACCGCGGTCGCGGGCCACTACCTCGTCGGGCTTCCGTGGGTCGAGGCGTTCCTGCTCGGCGCGGCGCTGAGCCCCACCGACCCCGTGTTCGCGTCGGCGATCGTGGGGCGCCCCGAGGTGCCCTACCGCCTGCGGCATCTGCTCAACGTGGAGAGCGGCATCAATGACGGGTTGGCGCTGCCTGTCGTGCTGGTGCTGCTCGTGGCCAGCGGTGGTGAGGGCGAGGCGGCGACCGCGCTCGAGGAGGTGGCGCTCGGGCTCGTCGTCGGGGTGGCGATCCCGCTGGTCATGCTCCGCCTGGAGCAGTCGCGGTTCTTCGCGGCGACCGGACCGTACGAGCAGCTCAACGGCTTCGCGATCGGGCTGCTGGTGTACACGGTGTCGCTGGTGACGCACGCGAACCTGTTCCTCGCCGCCTTCGCAGCCGGGGTCACCGTGGCCAGCACGGGCCCGAGGGCGCGTGAGGCGTTCCACGAGTTCGGCGAGGTGGTTGCCGAGCTGTTCAAGCTCGCCGCGCTGTTCGTGTTCGGGACCTTCCTGATCCCGGAGGTCTTCACCGTCGCCGGTTGGCCGGTGTACGTGTTCGCGCTCGTCGCCGTCCTGGTCGTGCGGCCATTGACACTGCCGATCGCGCTCGCCGGTACGGGGCTGCACAAGGGCGAGTACGTCGCGGCATCGTGGTTCGGTCCGAAGGGGTTCGCCAGCGTGGTGTACGGCCTGATCATCCTGCAGTCCGACATCCCCGATGCGTCGCTGCTGTTCCAGTCGATCGCCCTGGCCGCCACGGTGTCGATGGTGCTGCACTCGTCGACCGACGTCGTGATCGCCGACTGGTTCCGCGGCCGCTACGCCGACGAGTAGTGACGGGCCGCAGTGGTGCTCGAGCCTGGGGTGCGGCCCACGTGGTGGGCACGTCCGCCCCGCCTCCCGCGTTCACCGGCGGGTGCCGCGGTAGCGCAGGGCGTGTGCGCTGATCCTGCCCGCCACCAGGCCTTCGCCCAGCTGGAGCGCGGCCGTCTGATGCAGCAACGTCGGGGGCACGAACCCGAACACCCGCGCGAGATGGTCGATGTCGACCCTCGAGTTCATGCGCGCGACGGGACGTCACCCGTCGCGGGTGACTCGCGAGATCGGTGAGGCCGAGCTCACCGCCGTCATGCTCGGAGCTCCACCGGTCCCGGTCCACGAGCTACCACAGCGCCGTTACGGCCGAGTCGTGCGCGGCGAAGGTGTGGATGGCGGCGTCCTTGGTCACCAGCGGAGCACGCCGCAGCAGGGCGGTCGCGTAGATGAACCGATCGGCGGGATCGCGGTGGAACCCGCGGGCTCCCAGCGCGATTGCGGCGAGCGCGATCTCGACATCGACATCGATCGGGACCGGCTCTCGCGGCCGCGAGCACGGCTTCGTCGTCGAGCCGGCGCATGGTTCCGTGGCCGAGGTCCCTCCAGTGCCGGACCTCCCGTCGATGCTGACGCTCGACGAGATCGCCTCCGGGCACCTTGTGAGCAGCAACACCGTGAAGAGCCATGACGATGAGGTTGTCCAACGCACTCAACACGGCGCCCACACCCGCTCGAGCTCGGGAACCTCGGCACAGGCGACGTCGCCACGGGTCGTCCTCTCGTCGGGTGCGCGATGCGCTCACCTAGAAGGCGCCCCACGCGCCTTGACGCGCCTGCAACGAGCTGCTGATCTGTAGGCTGGAACCAGCGGCCGCAACGGATGTGCCGCGATGACCCCAAAGGGCAGCGTCATGCGCAACAGGAACCGGCTGACCACCCCGCTCGTCCGTCGTGACGGCGTGCTCGAGCCCACCTCGTGGGACGACGCGCTCGCCGCCGCGGCCGACGGGCTGCGCACGGTCCGCGACACCCACGGTGGACAGGCCATCGGCATGTTCTCGTGCTCCAAGGCGACGAACGAGACGAACTTCCTGGCACAGAAGTTCGCCCGGGTCGCGCTGGGCAGCAACAACATCGACAGCTGCAACCGCACCTGACACGCTCCCAGCGTCGTCGGTCTGGCGACAGCGTTCGGTGCCGGTGGCGGCACCAGCTCGTACGAGGAGGCGGAGCACGCCGACCTCATCATCCTGTGGGGCTCCAACGCCCGGAACGCCCACCCGATCTTCTTCCATCACGTGCTCACGGGCCTGCACAATGGCGCCAAGCTGTACTGCGTCGATCCGCGGCGTAGCGAGTCGGCCGAGTGGGCGGACGTGTGGCTGGGCATCGACGTCGGCTCCGACATCGCACTGGCCAACGCCGTGGGCCGCGAGATCATCCACGCCGGCCTGACCAACCGCGAGTTCATCGAGCGGGCGACGACCGGGTTCGACGACTACGCCGCGGTGGTCGAGCCCTACACCCTGGAACGCGGTTCCGAGATCACCGGCGTGCCGGCGGCGGCGATCCGCGACCTGGCCCACACCTACGCGCAGGCCGACCGTGCGCAGCTGTGCTGGACGCTGGGGATCACCGAGCACCACAACGCGGCGGACAACGTGTTCGCGCTGATCAACCTGGCGTTGCTGTGCGGCCACGTCGGCCGCTACGGCTCGGGCCTCGTGCCCATCCGCGGGCAGAACAACGTGCAGGGCGGCGGCGACATGGGCGCGCTGCCCAACAAGCTGCCCGGCTTCCAGGACCTCACCGACGACGACACGCGCGGCAAGTTCGAGGCCGAGTGGGGCGTGGAAGTGCCCTCGACGCCGGGGCGCCATCTGACCCAGATGTTCGACGGCATCGAGGAGGGCGCGATCCACGCCCTGTACATCATCGGTGAGAACCCTGCCCAGGCCGAGGCCGACGTCGGTCGGGCGCGGCGGCTGCTCGGCACCGTCGACTTCATCGTGGTCCAGGACATCCTGTTGACCCGCACCGCCGAGATGGCCGACGTCGTACTGCCGGCCGCCGCCGACTGGTGCGAGGCCGAGGGCACGGTGACGTCCAGCGAACGGCGCGTCCAGCGGGTGCGCAAGGCGCTGGACCCGCCTGGCGAGGCCCGACCGGATCAGCATGTCATCGCGGCACTCGCGGCGCAGCTGGGTCACGACTGGGGCCTGCCGACGGACACCAGAGATGGCGAGGTGGTAGCTCGTGCGGCAGAGATGGTCTGGGACGAGCTGCGCAGCCTGTCACCGATGCACGCCGGCATGAGCTACCGCCGGCTCGACGAGCACGGCGGGCTGCAGTGGCCGTGCTACGACGAGGACCATCCTGGTGAGCTGCTCCTGCACGCCCGGCTGTGGGAGGACCCGATCACCGGTCCGCCGGCGCCGTTCACGCCCGTCGAGTACGCGCCGCCGGTCGACGAGCTGACCGACGAGTTCCCCATACGGATGACCACCGGTCGGCACCTGGACGCCTACAACACCGGCGTACAGACCGACGGCTACACCTCGCCGCTGCGTCGTGAGAAGCGCAGCGGGGCGAGGATCGACGTGTCACCCGAGGACGCAGACCGCCTGGACCTGGCGGACGGTGACGTGGCCAGCGTCACCTCGCGTCGGGCGTCGCTGGAGGCGCAGGTGCGGATCCACGACGGCCTGCGCCCGGGGCTGGTGTTCATGGCCTTGCACTATCCCGACGAGACGGACGTCAACCTGCTGACGATCGAGGCGTGGGACCCGAAGAGCGGCACGGCCGAGTTCAAGGCGACCGCGGTCCGCCTCGAGAAGGTCAAGGGGCAACCGTCGCACGCCGACGACGGCGCCGAGGTGGGACGGGTGAGCGCCTGAATGGACCTGCGATTCTCCGACGCCGAACCAACCCCGGACGAACGGGTGGCGGTCGACGCGGTGCTGGGACCGCCGGCGTCCAGCTGGCTGGGCGCGACCGACCGCACGGCCGCTGATACCCGCACGGCACACACGGGGCGGCGCGTCCGCGACCGCCGTGACGAGCTGCTGCCGGCGTTCGACGCGGTCCAGTCGGCCGTCGGCTGGATCAGCGAGGGTGCGCTGATGTACATCTGCCGGCACCTGTCGGTGCCGCCCGCCGAGGCGTACGGGGTGGCCACCTTCTACGCCCTGCTGTCGGTCACCGAACAGCCGCCGCGGGTCCTGCACGTCTGCGACGACGTCGGGTGCCGCGGGTTCGGCGCGAACGAGCTGATTGCCGACCTCGAGCAATGGGTCGGCCCAGAGGACGAGCCGGTCGACGGCGCCATGTGGCTGCGCTCGCCGTGCCTGGGGCAGTGTGATCGGGCGCCCGCCTGCTACGCGCAGCTCGCCGGCACCGACGACACCACGCTGGTGCGCGCCGGCGTCGACGACGCGACCGCGGTGCTCGCCGGCGCCGACGTGCCACCCGAGTCGGTCGCGATCCCCCAGCAGGGCGACGACGGCCTGCGACTGCTGCGGCGCGTGGGCGTGGTCGACCCGACCGATCTCGACGCCTACCGCGCCGACGGCGGCTACACCGCGCTGCGCCGCGCTGTCGAGCTGGGCCCCGAGGGCGTGCTGCGTGAGCTCACCGACGCCAACCTCCGCGGTCGTGGCGGCGCTGCCTTCCCGGCGAGTGTGAAGTGGAAGGCGGTGGCCAACGCACCGCGACGTCCCAAGTACCTCATCTGCAACGCCGACGAGTCCGAGCCCGGCACGTTCAAGGACCGGGTGCTCATGGAGGGCGATCCCTTCGCGATCATCGAGTCGATGACCATCGCGGGCTTCGCGATCGGCGCCGAGCAGGCGTACTTCTACATCCGCGGCGAGTATCCGCTGGCCACGACGCGGATGCGCCACGCGATCGATCAGGCACGGCGCCGAGGGTTCCTGGGCACCGACGTCATGGGGACGGGGTTCGCGTTCGACATCGAGCTGCGGCGCGGGCAGGGCGCATACATCTGTGGCGAAGAGACCGCGCTGATGAACTCGATCGAGGGCTACCGGGGTGAGCCCCGCAACAAACCGCCGTTCCCCACGGTCGCCGGCCTGTTCGGCCAGCCGACGGTCATCAACAACGTCGAGACGCTGATCAACGTGCTGGCGATCGTGCGCGACGGCGGCCAGGCGTTCGCGGCGATCGGGACGACGGACTCGACCGGAACCCGGTTGTTCTGCCTGTCCGGCGCGGTGGTGCGGCCCGGCGTCTATGAGGTCGACTCCGGCACCACGCTGCGTGAGCTCATCATATTGGCCGGCGGCGACGTCGACGCCATCACCGCCGTGCTGCTCGGCGGTGCGGCCGGCGCGTTCGTCACAGCCGACCAGCTCGACCTGCCGCTCAGCTTCGAGGACGCCCGCGAAGCCGGGCTGGGTCTCGGCTCGGGCGTGGTGATGGTGTTCGGCCCCGACGCCGACGTCGCCGACGCCGCACGTCGCATCGCGCGGTTCTTCCGTGACGAGTCGTGCGGCCAGTGCGTGCCGTGCCGGGTCGGCACGGTGCGGGTCGAGGAAGCACTCGACCGGTACCTGTCGAACGGGCACGACGACGGTGACCGGACGCTGATCGACGAGATCGACCGCGTGATGAAGGACGCGTCCATCTGCGGGCTCGGCCACACCGCGGGCACCGCGATCCGCTCGGCGCTCGACAAGGGACTGCTGGGAGACCCCACATGAGCGATACCACGCTGCGCACGGTGACCGTGCAGCTCGACGGGACCGACATCGAGGTCGCCGAGGGCACGACGCTGCTCGACGCGTGCCGGTCGCAGGACATCGACACGCCGACGCTGTGCTACTCCGACGTGCTGCACCCGGTCAACGCGTGCCGCGTGTGCGTGGTGGAGGTGGAGGGGTCGCGCCCGCTGGTGCCGGCGTGCTCGCGTGCCGCCGAGGACGGCATGGTCGTGGCGACCGACACCGAACGGGTGCGCCACAGCCGCAAGATGGTGCTGGAGTTCCTGGCGTCGTCGGTCGACCTGTCGTATGCCGCCGAGGAGGTGCACGGGTGGATGGACCGCTACCAGGTCGACTCGGGACGCTACGGTCCGCCTGCGCCACCGGACGGCGATCGCGACGAGCGCAAGGCCCACGCGGGGCACCACGGCGCGGTCGACGGCTTCACCGCCGAGACCGTCGCGCAGCCCGCCAAGATCGACAATGCGCTGTACATGCGCGACTACAGCCGCTGCATCACCTGCTACAAGTGCGTCGAGGCGTGCGGCGAGGACGCGCAGAACACCTTCGCGCTGACCGTCGCCGGCCGCGGCTTCGACGCCGGCGTGTCGACCGAGTACGACTTCGCGCTCGGCGACTCGGCGTGCGTGTTCTGCGGCAACTGCATCAGTGTGTGCCCGACCGGGGCGATCATGTTCCGCTCGGAGTACGAGCTGCGCGAAGCGGGGCTGTGGGACGAGGACCGCCAGGAGGTCACCCGTACGGTCTGCTCGTTCTGCGGGGTCGGGTGCAACCTCGATCTGCACGTGCAGGACAACCGCATCGTCAAGGTCACCTCCCCGCAGGATCACGACGTCACCCGCGGTCACCTGTGCATCAAGGGCCGGTTCGGCTACGACTACGTCCAGCAGCTGCCGGATCCGATGACCACGCCGATCGACGAGGTCCTCGCCGCCGCCCGCCGCTCCACCTAGCGAGCGGTCTGGGGTGTGGAGTCTGGTCTTCGGATACGGTGACTGGGCTCCACGGCCGAGCGGTCAGCGACGGCTGGTTCTGCGGCCTGGCGGTCAGCGACGGCCCCGGCGACGGTCGGCGCTGGCAGCCGCCTCGACGTCGTCCTGCAGGACGTCACATCGGTGAGCGCTCCGACGCATGTTGTCGCGGCAGGGTGGGAACCGGTGTGCCGGTCAGGACCCCGATCGAGAGGACCGCGATGGCGCTGCGGGAGCTGTTGAACGCCTGGCCGGTGGTCCGGCAGCTGCGCGGCGGCGATCTTCTCGGGCGGGGCGCGGCCGCGCGGTCCGAGCGGTCGGCGCAGCTGTCGCCGCGGACGGCGGACGCCGATCGCGTCGTCGACTCGATCTGTCCCTACTGCGCCGTCGGCTGCGGCCAGCGGATCTACGTCACCGACGGGCAGGTCAGTCAGATCGAGGGCAACCCCGACTCGCCGATCTCGCGGGGCAAGCTGTGCCCGAAGGGGTCGGCGTCCAAGGAGCTCGTCACCAGCCCGCACCGGCCGCTGCACGTGAAGTACCGGCGCCCCCATGGCACGGCGTGGGAGCACCTCGACCTCGACACCGCACTGGACATGATCGCCGACCGGGTGATCGCCAACCGGCGCGAGCACTGGGAGCAGACCGACGACGGCGTCGAGGTGCGGCGCACCATGGGCATGGCCAGCCTCGGCGGCGCCACGCTCGACAACGAGGAGAACTACCTCATCAAGAAGCTGTGGACCGCGATGGGCGCGGTGCAGATCGAGAACCAGGCGCGCATCTGACACAGCTCCACGGTCCCCAGTCTGGGGACCTCGTTCGGTCGCGGCGGCGCGACCACCTTCCAGCAGGACCTCGCCAACGCCGACGTCATCGTCATCGAGGGCTCGAACATGGCCGAGTGCCATCCGGTGGGGTTCCAGTGGGTCATGGAGGCCAAGCGGCGGGGGGCGACCATCATCCACGTCGATCCGCGGTTCACCCGCACGAGCGCCGTGGCCGACATCCATGTGCCGATCCGGGCCGGCACCGACATCGCGTTCCTCGGCGGAGTGATCAACCACATCCTGACCACTGGCCGGGAGTTCCGCGAGTTCGTCGTCAACTACACCAACGCCGCGGTCATCGTCGACGAGGACTTCGCCGACACCGAGGACCTCGACGGGCTGTTCAGCGGCTACGACCCGGAGACCGGCACGTACGACACCTCGTCCTGGCAGTACGAGGGGTTCGAGGCGGCCCCGTCAGCCGGGCAGCGCGAGATGGGCGCCGAGCAGACCGTCG
>JAHWKT010000098.1 GCA_019347695.1 Actinomycetota bacterium
CGAGGCGCGCCCGCGCGCGGGCGTGCTGCGCGGCCGCGAGTTCGTCATGAAGGACTCGTACTCGTTCGACGTCGACGACGCCGGGCTCGACCGCTCGTACCAGGCGCACCGCAAGGCGTACCTGCGCACCTTCGACCGCCTCGGGCTGCGCTACGAGATCGTCGACGCGCTGTCCGGCGCGATGGGCGGATCCGCGTCGGAGGAGTTCCTCGCGCCCACACCGGTGGGGGAGGACTCCTTCGTGCGCTGCACCGCGTGCGGGTACGCCGCGAACGCGGAGGCCGTGCAGATCCCCGCGGCCAAGCCGGTGGACGCGACCGCGGTGCCCGCCGCCCATGTGGAGGACACGCCCGACACCCCAACGATCGCGACGCTGGTCGACCTGCTGAACGCCCGCGACGACCTATCGCGCGGCGACCGGCCCTGGCAGACGGCAGACATGCTCAAGAACGTCGTCGTCACGCTGCGCCATTCCGATGGCACGACTGTCCCCATCGCGATCGGCGTCCCCGGCGACCGCGACGTCGATCTCAAACGGCTCGAGGGGGCGGTGGCGCCGGCCGCCGTTGAGCCGTTCACCGACGAGGACTTCGCCGCGCGGCCGGAGCTGGTCAAGGGCTACATCGGTCCAGGCCCGCTCGGCGCCGAGCACGGGATCCGCTACCTGCTGGATCCCAGGATCAGCGACGGCACCCGGTGGGTGACCGGCGCCAACGAGCACGGACGGCATGTGGTCGATCTCGTGGTCGGACGCGACTTCTCCGGCGACGACACGATCGACGTGGCCGACATCCGTGACGGTGACCCGTGCCCGTCATGCGACGGTACGCTCACGCTGGCGCGCGGCATCGAGATCGGCCACATCTTCAAGCTGGGTCGCCGCTACGCGGAAGCGCTCGACCTGACCGTCCAGGACGAGGCCGGTGGGCAGGTCACCGTGACCATGGGGTCCTACGGCATCGGCGTGACACGGGCGGTCGCGGCGATCGCGGAACAGACGCACGACGAGCACGGGCTGTGCTGGCCGCGGTCGGTATCTCCCGCCGACGTGCATGTGATCGCCACCGGCAAGGACGACACGCCGTTCGACGCCGCCGAGCGGGTGATCGCGGAACTCGAGGATGCCGGCGTCTCGGTGCTCTACGACGACCGCCGTGTCAGCGCCGGCGTGAAGTTCAACGACGCCGACCTGCTGGGCGTGCCAACGATCGTGGTGCTGGGACGCGGACTGCAACGCGGGGTCGCCGAGGTCAAGGACCGCGCCAGCGGCGAACGGACGGATATCGACCTGCCCGAGCTCGCGGCGCACCTCACCGATCTCGTCCGGGCCGGATAGCATCCACATCCGAGTGCTGGCCGGCACGCGCGCCGCGCGGCCGTGCACCGCGTGGCATGCTGCCCGCCATGGCCCACGTCGACGTGTCGCACCTGCGCTATGTCCTGCCCAACGGCAGGGGTGCTGCTCGATGACGTGTCGTTTCGGGTGGGGGAGGGGGCCAAGGCCGCGCTCGTCGGCGCCAACGGCACCGGCAAGACCACGCTGCTGCAGATCCTCGCGGGGAGCTGACCGCCGACGCCGGCACCGCAGTCTCCAGCGGTGGCGTAGGGGTGATGCCCCAGTTCATCGGGTCGATCGACGACGGCAGCGACGTCCGCGGTCTGCTGCTGTCGGTCGCGCCCGCGCCGGTGCGCGCCGCCGCGGCGGCGCTGGACCGTGCGGAGCTGGCGATGATGGAGTCCGACGATGAGCGGACCCAGCTCGCCTATGCCCAGGCGCTGACCGACTGGACCGATGTCGGCGGCTATGACGCTGAGCACGGATGGGATGCGTGCTGCACCGCCGCGCTCGGTCAGCACTACGAGTGGGTGCGCCACCGCGACGTGGCTGCTCGCCCAGACCGCGACCCGGATCGTGACCCGCCGAGGCGCTCGAGCACGAACTCGGGCAGTTCGTTGGGACGGTGGTGGCAGTGACGCACGACCGCTGGTTCGTGCGGGGCTTCGACCGCTTCGTCGTGCTCGATGACGACGGCGTCGTCAGAGAGGCGTCCGCGCCGGTGTAGGCGGAGTGACCGGGCGGCCTACGCGGCGAACAGCTCGTCGCGGTCCAGCGACAGGGCCGGCCAGCCGTCGAGGTGCCACGTGACGGTCGGGGCGTCGTGGTCGACGCCGTCGAGGCGACACCACCAGGCGTAGCGGTCGCGCATGTCGATGTAGGCGCGGTGAGTGACCCCGAACTGCTCGTAGATGCCGTCCTTGCGTACCAGATCGTGGTCGGCGTCGTCGCTGAGGATCTCCAGCGTCGCCTGCGGCGCGACCCGGAACGCCCCGAACCGGTCGGCCGGCTCGTCGCCGCGCCGGTACACGGCGACATCGGGACGCAGCTTGCCCCGCGGCGACATCCACCAGGTGTCGATGCGGACGATGAACGCTGCCGGACAGGCGGCCGCGAACACGAGATGCAGGCGCTGCATGAGCAGCTGGTGGAGGTTGCCCACGGCCGACTCCCCGGTGGCATGCAGGGCACCGTCGATGACCTCCAGCCGTCCGAGCTCGGGACGCTCGTTCTCGAGCGCCTCGAGATCAGCCAGCGTGTAGTCGGCGAGACCCGTGATCATGCGGGGGACGCTAGGCATGCCAGTACCTCGGACGCGAGCCGTGCCGCTCGTGGGTGTGGACAACCTCGCCACCAGCGTAGCTGAGAGGCCCGAGGGACACCTCGGTCGAGGCGGCGTGGCGGATGGTCGTCGCATGTGGGTGCTGGCGGCCACGCCCGGCTGCCGGGGGTGGTGCTCAGGTGACGTGCTCGGCGACGGTGTCGACCGCCGACTGGAACGCCGCTTCGAACTTCTCGACGCCCTCGGCCTCGAGCTCCTTGGTGATCTGGTCGAGGTCCATGCCCTCCCGGCGGAGCCGGTCGAGGTGCTCGCGCGCCTCGGCTGCGCGGTTCGACACCCGGTCGGCGATGTCGGCGTGGTCGCGTGTCGCCTCGATCGTGTCCTCTGGCATCGTGTTGACCGTGTCAGCCACGGCGAGCTGCTCGACGTAGATCACGTCGCTGTAGGCGTCGTTCTTCGTCGACGTCGATGCCCACAGTGGCCGCTGTACCCGAGCGCCCTCGGTGGCGAGGTCGGCGAACTCGCCGTCCGCGGCGAAGCGGTCGGTGAACTGGCCGTACGCGAGCCGGGCGTTGGCCACGCCGGCCGTCAACGGCGCCGCCGGTTGTAAGCCGTCGTCGAACAGATCGTCGACCTTGCCGTCGACGCGGCTGACGAAGAACGACGCGACGCTGGCCAGACGCGTGACGTCGTTGCCGCTGTCGAGACGGGCGCGCACGCCGTCCATGAAGGCGCTGATCACGGCGTCGTACCGTGCGACGCTGAACAGCAGGGTGACGTTGACGTTGACGCCCTCCGCCAGCAGGCGGGTGATCGCCGGCAGTCCCGGCTCGGTGCCCGGCACCTTGACCATGAGGTTCGGCCGGTCGATTTCGGAGAACAGCGACAGTCCCTCGGCCACCGACGTCTCCGTGTCGTACGCACTCAACGGGTCCAGCTCGATCGACACCTGCCCGTGGCGACCGTCGGTCTCGTGCCACAGGTCGAGGAACTCGTCGCACGCGCCCGTGACGTCGCGCTTCATGATCGCCCACAGCGCGTCGCGCGGATCGCTGCCCTGGAGCTGCCGCAGCTGTTCGTCGTAGGCGTCGTCGTCGCCGAGCGCGCTGTCGAAGATCGACGGGTTCGACGTCAGGCCTCGCAGCTCACCCGCCTCGATCAACCGCGCGATGTAGCCACCGTCGCCGAGGTAGGAGCGCTTGATGCTGTCGAGCCAGACGGCCTGGCCCATGTCGTTGAGCTGCTGCAGCGGGTTCATCGATCAGACCTTTCAACGAGGTCACGGACAGCGTCGGCGATCGCCGACGCGTCGATCTCGGCGTCGGCGAGCTGTTCGTCAGAGGTGGCCGAGCCCGGCATGGTACGCACTGCGAGCTTGCGCGCCTGGACGCATACGTCGCCCGTGGCGAGCGCATCGAGCACCGCGTCGCCAAGACCGCCCTCGGGTCGGTGGTCCTCGACGGTCACGACCCGCCCATCCGTCGCGGCGACCGCCGCGTGGACGGTCTCGGCGTCGAGTGGCTTGACGGAGTAGCAGTCGATCACCCGCACCGCGATGCCCTCGTTGGCGAGCGTCTCGGCGGCCTGCAGCGTCTCATGGAGCGTGATGCCGGCCGCGCAGACGGTGACGGCGTCGTCGTCGGACGACGTCACCACCGCGCTGCCGCCGATGGTGATGTCGGCGTCGGCTGCATGGATGACCGGGGTCCCGCCACGGGTGGTGCGCAGGTAGCTGATGCCCTCGCGGTCGGCCATCGCCGCGACCAGCGCGGCGGTCGTGTTCGCGTCGGCGGGGTACAGCACCGTCGATCCGTGGATGGCCCGGTAGGCGGCGAGATCCTCGAGTCCCATCTGGGAGGGTCCGTCCTGGCCGATCTCGACACCGGCGTGCGAGCCGCTGACCCGGATGCTGGCGCGGCTGACCGCCGCCATCCGCACGAAGTCATACGCCCGGCTCGTAAACGCCGAGAAGGTTGACGCGAACGGCGTCCACCCGCGGACCGCCATGCCGACCGCGGCGGCGATCATCTGCTGCTCGGCGATGTACATCTCGAAGAACCGCTCGGGGTGTGCGTCCTTGAAGTCCTCGGCGCGGGTTGAGTTGCTGACCTCGCCGTCGAGGGCGACGACATCGCCACGCCGGCTGCCCAGCGCCGCGAGTGCCGCACCGTAGGCGTCCCTGGTCGCGACCTTCTCGCCGATGTCCCAGGCCGGCAGGTCGGCGGACCCGGTCTGGAAGGTGTGGGGCTTGCCGTCGCCGTCTGGCGCCGCCACCGCCACCGACACGTTGGTCGCGCCGCCGAGCTCGTCGATGGCGGCCTCGACGTCGTCGATCCCCTTGCCATGCCTGCCGTCGACGTTCTCCACGGCGGCCACGCCCTTGCCCTTGACGGTGCGGGCGATGATCACCGTCGGCCGGCCCGAGGTGTCTATGGCGTCGGCGTAGGCCTGGTCGACCGCCTCGACGTCGTGGCCGTCGACCTCGACGGCGTGCCAGCCGAACGCCTCGGCGCGTCGGCGGTAGACGTCGGTGTCCCAGCCGTACTGCGTCGGGCCTCGCTGGCCCAGCCGGTTGACGTCGATGATCGCGGTGAGGTTGTCGAGCTGCTCGAACGCGGCGCGTTCGAACGCCTCCCACATCGACCCCTCGGTCATCTCGCTGTCGCCACACAGCACCCAGACGCGATACGGCAGCCGGTCCAGGCGCTTGCCAGTCAGCGCGATGCCGACGCCGAAGGGCAGCCCCTGGCCCAACGAGCCCGTGCCCACGTCGACCCAGGGCAGCACCGGCGTCGGGTGACCCTCGAGCCGGCTGCCCCGCAGCCGGTAGGTCATCAGCTCCTCGTCGTCGATCGCGCCGGCGGCCTTGTACAGGGCGTACAGCAACGGGGTGGCATGCCCCTTGGAGAAGATCAGATGGTCGTTGCCAGGGTTGTCGGGGCGGGCGAAGTCGTAGCGCAGGTAGCCGTCGAAGAGGACGGCCATCAGCTCGGCGGCGGACATGCCCGAGGTCGGGTGCCCCGAGCCAGTCACGGACGGTGCGCGGACCGTGTCGACACGCAGTTGCTGTGCGAGCTGGCGGCGTTCGTCGGCTTGCATCGATGTGCTCCTGTGGATGATGGTGTGCGAATGGTCGCCGCACGCCCGTCCCGGTGACGCCGGCTGTCTCAGCTGTACCCGGCGCTCGAGGGACCCGAACGCGCCAGACCCGCGCCGCCGGCTGGATCAGACAATGTCGTCGACCATCGTCCGTCGTGAGCTCTCCCGTGACCACTAGACTGGCGCCCCCGATGACCGAACAGCCCCCCGATCCCCCGTCCGCCGGTATGCGCGCCGGCCAGGTCGCGCTTGCCGATCGTCCCGCGGCGGCGGACCGGTCGTCGCGGCGGCGACGCACCATCGCCGCGTACATCGCGCTGACCAAGCCGCGGATCATCGAGCTGCTGCTCGTGACCACCATTCCCGCGATGTTCGTCGCGGCGCGCGGCGTGCCGCCGCTGTGGTTGATGGTCGCGACGACGCTGGGAGGCGCCGCCGCCGCCGGCAGTGCCAACGCGGTGAACTGCTGGATCGACCGCGACATCGACGCGCTCATGGCCCGCACCGCCCATCGCCCGCTGGTGCGCTCGGAGGTGCCGCCACGCAACGCGCTCGTGTTCGGCGTGACGCTGGGTGTCGTGGCGTTCGTGTGGCTGGCCCTGACGGTCAACCTGCTCGCGGCGGCGCTGGCGATAGCCGCGAACCTGTTCTACGTGCTCGTGTACACGATGGGGCTCAAGCGCCGGACCGCGCAGAACATCGTGATCGGCGGCGCCGCGGGCTGTGTGCCGGTGCTGGTCGGCTGGGCCGCGGTCACCGGCACGGTCGAGCTCCCCGCGTTCGTGCTGTTCGCGATCGTGTTCGCGTGGACGCCGCCACACTTCTGGGCGCTGGCGTTGCGCTACCGCCGGGACTACGCGCGCGCGCGTGTGCCGATGATGCCGGTCGTGGTGGGCGTCACGGAGACGGCCCGCCAGATCCTGCTGTACACGGTGCTGCTGGTGACGATCACGCTGATGTTCGGTGCGGTCGCCCAACTCGGCCTGCTGTACCTTGCCAGTGCCGTCACACTCGGCGCCGGCTACATCGCGTCGTCGGTCCGGCTGTGGCGCGCACCCACGGCCGCGGCCGCGTACGCGTCGTTCCGCTACTCGATCAGCTACATCGCGCTGCTGTTCGCGGCGATGGCCGTGGACGTCGTACTGCTGGGTTGACGTCGACGGGGCGTGACGGATCCCGGCTAGGCTCACGGCGGATCCGTGTCGAAAGGTGGAGCAGTGCGTGCCTCATGTAGCGCCAGCGGTAGGCACACGTCATGAGCCAGGCTGACCAGCGGGTGGCCGTCGTCTTCCCCGGTCAGGGCAGCCAGCGTCCCGGGATGGCGCGGGCGTGGCGTGAGCAGCCGGCGTTCGCGCGGTGGGCGGAGGCGGACGCGCTGCTCGACCTCGACGTCACGCACCTCGGCATCGACGCCGACGCCGACGAGCTGCGGGTGCCGCTGCACTGTCAGATCGCGCTGTTCGTGCACTTCGTCGTGCAGTACGAGACCTGGCGCGCCACCGGTGGCGACGCGGGGGTCGCGGCAGGCCACTCGCTGGGCGAGTACGCGGCGCTGTTCGCGGCGGACGTCCTCGACTTCGCGGATGGGCTCCGACTCGTCGAGGCGCGGGCCCGTGCGACGCAGGCCGCCGCCGAGCAGCACCCCGGCACGATGGTCGCCTGCCTCGGCTACCCGGTCGAGACGGTCGGCGAGGCGTGCGCAGCGGTCGGTGCACACGTCGCGAACGACAACGCACCCGGGCAGCTGGTGGTGGGCGGTACGGCCGACGCGCTCGACCGGCTCCGCGCGGCGCTGGAGGACAGCGGGGAGCGCGGCAAGGTCGTGACGCTCGAGGTCGGCGCCGCCTACCACAGCCCCCACATGGAACCTGCGGTCGAGCCGTTCGGTGCGGCGCTCGATGCCGCCGCCTTCTCACCGGCCCGCATCCCCGTCGTGGCCAACGTCGACGCGCAGCCACACCGGTCGGCCGCGGACTGGCCGGCGATCCTGCGCGCCCAACTGACGTCGCCGGTCCGCTGGCGCGAGTCCGTACGGACGTTCACCGAACTCGGAGTGACCCAGGTCGTCGAGCTCGGCCCGTCTGCCGTGCTCGCCGGACTCGTCAAACGCACGGACCGGTCCCTGGCGCGAACGACGGTGGTGGCACCCGAGGAGCTCGCCGGAGCGCCGCAATGACCTGGGCGCTGGTCACCGGCTCGTCCAAGGGCATCGGCGCCGCCGTGGCCACCGGGCTTGCGTCGGACGGGTTCGACGTCATCGTGCACTTCGGCAGCGACCGCGACGGCGCCGAACAGGTGGCCGACCGGTGCCGGGGTCACGACGTGGCGACCCGCGTCGTGGGCGCCGACCTCCGCGGGGATTGCACCCCGCTGGTCGACGCGGTCGCCGACGTCGGCGGGGTGGGCGTGCTGGTCAACAACGCCGGTGTGACGGCCGACGGGTTGGCGATGACGATGTCGGACGAGGCGTTCGCGGCGACGTGGCAGGTCAACGTCGCCGCGGCGTTCACGCTCACTCGCGCGGTCCTGCGATCCATGGTGCGGGCACGCGCGGGGCGCATCGTGAGCATGTCCAGCGTGGTCGGGCTGCACGGCAACGCCGGCCAGGCCAACTACGCCGCCAGCAAGGCGGCGCTGGTGGGCATGACCAAGAGCATCGCGCGAGAGGTCGGCAAACGGGGCATCACCGCCAACGTCGTCGCGCCCGGCTTCATCGAGACGGCGATGACCGGCGAGGTCGACGCCTCGGGCTTCCTCGAACGGGTGCCTGCCGGTCGGCTCGGCACCCCCGACGAGGTGGCGGCGGCCGTGCGGTTCCTGTGCTCGCCCGCCGCCGCCTACGTCAACGGCACCGTGCTGCAGGTCGACGGCGGCTTGTTCGCCTGAACGGGCAGCAGTCACCCGATGCCCACGACGGCGCTCCAGCTGGTCCACCGCGCGGTGGCCCCACCGCTGTCGCGCCTGCTGCGGCCGACCGTGACCGGCTGCGAGCGGATGCCGGCCACCGGTGGGGTGCTGCTCGCAGCGAACCACGTCTCCAACCTCGACAACTACGTGCTCTCGGCGGTCTGCCCGCGCCCCGTCGCCTACCTCGGCAAGCGGGAGCTCGCCCGTGGCGTGTTCGGCCTGTTCAACACGGCGATGGGCATGATCCCGGTGGACCGCGGCAGCGGGGACCTGTCGGCGCTGGAACGCATCGCCGACCGGCTCGCAGCCGGCGACGTCATCGCCGTGTTCCCCGAGGGCACCCGTTCGCCGACCGGCGAGCTGTTCCGGTTCCGCAGCGGCCTGGCGCGCATCGCGCACCTCGCCGGCACGCCCGTCATGCCGGTCGGTCTGCGTGGCACGGCGACCGTCTGGCCACGCGGTCGGCGGCCGATCCCACGTCGCCCCGCGCGTGGAGCGCTGGAGGTGCACTTCGGCGAGCTGGTGGATCCACCGGCCGCACCGGGCGGCCGAGCCCGTCGGCAGTGGACCGAGGCGCTGCGCGCCCGGGTGGGCGCACTGAGTCGCCAGCCGCTCGCCGACAGGTTCGCACCCGTCGCGCACAACAGCTCAACCGTGCAACGATGGCGACACGAGGACCGGGATGGATGACGGCCACCACCTGAGCTCCGCCGACTTCCGCGCGCAGGGGCACGCGCTCGTCGACTGGATCGCCGCCTACCTCGATGGGATCGAGGCCCATCCGGTGGTGTCACGGGTCGCGCCCGGCGACATCCGACGCCAGCTGCCGCCGCACCCACCGGAGCACGGCGAAGACTTCGCCGAGCACTTCCCGCAGGTGCTCGCCGACATCGACCGCGTCGTCGTGCCCGGCCTGACCCACTGGCAGCACCCCTCGTTCTTCGCCTACTTCCCGAGCAACACCAGCGGTCCGTCGATCCTGGGCGAGCTGCTGTCCGCCGGGCTCGGCGTGCAGGGCATGCTGTGGGCCACGAGCCCGGCCTGCACCGAAGTCGAGACCCACATGCTCGACTGGCTCATCGACCTGCTGGGGCTGCCTGAGGTGTTCCGCTCGACCGGTCCCGGCGGCGGCGTGCTGCAGGACAGCGCATCGAGCGCCACGCTGTGCGCGCTGCTCGCGGCCCGTGAGCGCGCGGTCGACGCGATCGCCGACCTCACACGCTGCACCGTCTACGCCTCCGAGCACGCACACTCATCGGTCGCCAGGGCGGTGCGCATCGCCGGCCTCGATCCATCCAACCTGCGCCTGATCCCGGCCGACGCCGCCTACGCCATGCGGGCCGACGCCTTCGCGGACACGCTCGCCGCCGACGTGCGGGCCGGTCTGGTGCCCACCATGGTCACCGCCACGGTGGGCACGACATCGTCCACCGCGATCGACCCGGTGCGTGCCATCGCCACCGCGGCGGCGTCCACCGGCTGTTGGGTGCATGTCGACGCGGCGCTGGCCGGCACTGCCGCGGTGTGTCCCGAGTACCGCTGGATCCACGACGGGCTGGAGCTGGCCGACAGCTACTGCTTCAACCCGCACAAGTGGATGTTCACCAACTTCGACTGCGACGCGTTCTACGTAGCGGACCGCCGGTCGCTGCTGCAGGCGCTGTCGGCGACCCCCGAGTACCTACGCAACCCCGCGACCGCAAGTGGCGAGGTGATCGACTACCGCGACTGGCAGATCCCGCTGGGACGGCGCTTCCGCGCGCTGAAGCTGTGGTTCGTCATGCGCCACTACGGCGCGCACGGCTTGCGCCACCACATCCGTGCGCACCTGGACCTCGCGCAGCACTTCGCGCAGCTGGTGCGCGCGCACCCGGACTTCGAGCTCGCCGCGCCGGTGCCACTGAACCTCGTGTGCTTCCGGCATCGGGGAGGCGAAGACGTCAACGCCGAGATCGTCGAGCGGTGCAACGCCAGCGGCGAGCTGTACCTGACCCACACCCGCCTCGACGGCCGCTACGTCATCCGGTGCTCGATCGGTCAGACACAGACCCGACGCCGCCACGTCGACGCCGCGTGGCGGCAGATCGAACAGGTCGCGGCCGCGGTAGGTGGACAATCGGGACGCCGCGGGTAGATGTTCGGCGGAGAAGGCGCCGAAGGAGCTCCCATGCCACTGTCTGCCGTCGCACTCACGCCAGAACACCGTGCGCACAGCCTGCAACGCATGGCCCACGAGGTCTTCGAGGTGCTGGTCATCGGTGGCGGCGTGGTCGGCACGGGCGTCGCGCTCGACGCGGCGACGCGAGGGCTGACCGTCGCGCTGGTCGAGCAGCGCGACTACGCGTCGGGGACGTCGAGCCGGTCGAGCAAGCTGATCCACGGCGGGCTGCGCTATCTCGAGCAGTACGACTTCGGCCTGGTCCGCGAGGCGCTGCGCGAACGGGCGCTGCTGCTGCGGACGCTCTGCCCCCACCTCGTGCACCCCGTGCAGTTCCTGTTCCCACTCCGCACGCGCGTGGTCGAGCGTGCCTACGTCGGCGCGGGGGTGCTCCTGTACGACCTGCTGGCCGGCGTGACCGGCGCGGTGCCTCGACACCGTCACCTGTCCCGTCGCCGCGCGCTGCAGATCGCGCCCGCGCTCAAGGAGGACTCCCTGATCGGCGCGATCCAGTACTACGACGCGCAGGTCGACGACGCCCGCCACACCATGATGATCGCCCGGACCGCCGCCACCTATGGCGCCGCGCTGGCCACCAGCGCGAGGGTCACCGGTCTGCTGCGCGACGGCGAGCGGGTCACCGGGGCGCAGGTCCGCGACCTCGAGTCGGGCGACGACCTCGAGGTCCGTGCGAACCACGTCATCAACGCTACCGGGGTCTGGAGCGACGACGTCCTCGACATGCTCGGCGGGCGTAACGTGTTCGAGGTCCGGCCCTCCAAGGGCATCCACATCGTGATCCCCCGCGACCGTCTCCGGCTCGAGACAGGGCTGATCACCAAGACCGAGAAGAGCGTGCTGTTCGTGATCCCGTGGGGGTCGCACTGGCTGGTCGGCACGACCGACACCGACTGGTCGTACGACCGCGCCCACCCGGCGGCAACCTCGTCGGACATCGAGTACGTGCTCGACCATCTCAACGAGTGGGTCGCCGATCCCGTGACGGCCGACGACATCGAGGGCGTGTACGCGGGCCTGCGACCGCTCGTCGCCGAGGACCCGTCGGCAGGGACGACGTCGATCAGCCGGGAGCACTCGGTGGTGCAACCGGTCGACGGCCTGACGATCATCGCCGGCGGCAAGTACACGACGTACCGCGTGATGGCCAAGGACGCGGTCGACGCCGCCGCCCGGGCGCTCGACCAGGCCGTGCCGGAGTCGGTGACGACCGACATCCGCATCGTCGGCGCCGAGGGCTATCCTGCACTGCGCAACGGACGTTCGCGTCTCGCGGCCCGCAGTGGCCTGCACGTCGCGGTGATCGATCACCTGCTCGGCCGGTACGGCGCGTTGATCGCCGACGTCCTCGCGTTGATCGCCGAGCGGCCGGAGCTGGCCGAACCGCTGCCCGGCGCGGATGAGTACCTCGGCGCCGAGGTGGTCTACGCGGCCCGCGCCGAGGCCGCCCTGCATCTCGAGGACGTGATGGCGCGACGCACGCGCATCTCGTTCGAGGTCCCCGCCGGGGGACTCGAAGCGGCGGAGACGGTGGCGGGACTGATGGCCGGCGAGCTCGGTTGGGACGACGAGACCCGCGACCGCGAGCTGGAGCTCTACCGCGAACGGGTCGAGGCCGAGCAGGCCGCGCATCGGGAGAAGTCCGACGCCGACGCCGACGCGATGCGGACGCAGGCGTCCGAGGCGCGTGCGGGCGCCGTCTAGCGACCCGGGCCCATGTGGGTGCTCGGATAGGGTACGGCCGGCCAAGTGACCGGCGCGGCGGGACGGCCGGGCCGCCCGTACACCCGAGGACGCAGCATGGCAGCCGGAGGAAGCACACGGGCGATCGTCGCAGCGTTGCTCGCGAACCTGGGCATCGCGATCGCGAAGTTCGTCGGGTTCCTGTTGACCCGGGCGAGCTCGATGCTGGCCGAATCGATCCACTCGCTCGCGGACTCAGGCAACCAGGGTCTGCTGCTGTTCGGCGGCCGGCGTGCGCAGCAGCAACCGACCGCCCAGCATCCCTTCGGCTACGGACGCGAGCGCTACTTCTGGGCGTTCGTCGTCTCGGTCGTGCTGTTCGCGCTCGGGTCGCTGTTCGCGCTGTTCGAGGGGATCGAGAAGCTGCGGCACCCGCACGAGCTCGCCTCCCCGCAGATCGCAGCCGGGATCCTCGCGGTCGGCATCGTGCTGGAGGCGTTCAGCTTCCGCACGGCGATCGTCGAGGCACGACACGTCAAGCGCAACGAGTCCTGGTGGTCGTTCGTACGGCACTCACGCAACCCCGAGCTGCCCGTCGTGCTGCTCGAGGACCTCGGCGCGATGGTCGGGCTGGTCATCGCGCTGATCGCCGTCGGACTGGCGGCCATCACCGGCGACCCTGTCTTCGACGCCTACGGCACGATCATCATCGGCCTCCTGCTCGGCCTCATCTCCGTGATCCTGGCGGTCGAGATGAAGAGCCTGCTGCTGGGGGAGAGCGCCCGGCCGGCGCAGGTGTCGGCGATCGCCGAGGCGATCACCGACAGCGCCGACGTGCGATCGCTGGTGCACCTGCAGACCCAGCACCTGGGCCCCGAGGAGCTGCTCGTGGCCGGCAAGGTCCAGTTCGGCCGAGAGCTGACGTTCCACGACGTCGTGGACGCGATCAACGCCGCCGAGCAGCGCGTCCGCGAAGCGGTCCCGATCGCCCGGGTGATCTACCTCGAGCCGGGCAACGCCAGTGACGACGCGAACGTCACCGGGCTCGGCGCGACACCAGACGCTTCCGGACGCCGGCAGGAACGCGACGTGCCCGCGAGCGATGCGGATCACCACGGATGACGTCCGCCGGATCGGACGCGACCAACCACGCGGACGTCGATGACCCCTCGACGGTCGAGGCGGTGGTCTTCGACCTCGGCGGCGTGCTCGTCGACTGGGATCCGCGCTATGTGCTCGCGGCCGACGAGGTCGTCGCGCTCGACATCGATGGTGTGCAGCGCCAGCTCGACCTCGGGGTGCCGGTGGCACAGGTGCAGGCCGCGTGGCGGCGGGCGTACCCTGACCGCACGCAGCGCATCGACCGGTACTTCGACCGGTGGCACGACACCGTCGCCGGGCCGCTGGCCGCAACGGTCGAGGTCCTCGACGACCTCCGGGCGCGGCCGGTGCAGCTGTATGCGCTGTCCAACTTCTCAAGTGAGTTGTTCCGGCAGGTGCGCCACCGGTTCGACTTCGTCGAGTGGTTCGACGGTCTGGTGATCTCCGGCGACGAGGGTGTCATCAAGCCGGATCCGCAGATCTACCGGCTGCTGATCGACCGCTACGACCTGCGGCCCTCAAGCACGGT
>JAHWKT010000099.1:0-2954 GCA_019347695.1 Actinomycetota bacterium
GCCGCGACCGCCGACGCCGACACGGTCGCGCACGGCATCACCGCGCTCGGTGGGACCGTCGACAGCTGGATGCGCGACACCGGTCTGCTCAGCTGCGAGGTACCCGCCGACCAGCTGGGCGAGCTCGCCGGCATCGCCGGCATCGTCTACGTCGAGACCGGCGAGGTCTACGGCAGCTGATCGACCACGGCCAGCGCCGCCTCGGCGTCGACGCGACCGTAGCCCCACGCGAGGTCGAACGGCTCGACACCCACAGGCGGTGACGCCGACCCGATCAACGCGCCCCGGATCTGTGGCGCCGACAGGTCCGCGCGACGCTGCAGCAGCAGCGCGATGATGCCGGTGACGTGCGGTGCGCTCATGCTGGTGCCGGTCTTTCGGACGCGGACCGGCAGCGGCCCGCCGGGACCCGGACGACCTCCCAGCGCCGCGCTGGCCACGATGTTGGTGCCCGGTGCCGCGACCTCGGGCTTGTCTCGCCCGTCCCGGGTGCGGCCGCGGCTGCTGCTGTCGTTGGGCGCGACCACCGTGTGGTTGTAGTTGGCGATGGCGAGCCCGCGTCGTGTCGTCGCGGGTGTCCCCAACGTCATCCGGCCGTCGAAGTCGACACCCACGAAGAACGACTGGTCGGCGAACGCGTTGTCGCGGTCGCGGGCATCCCGCTCGATCCACGCGTCGAAGTGG
This sequence comes from Actinomycetota bacterium, assembly GCA_019347695.1. Classification (GTDB taxonomy): domain Bacteria; phylum Actinomycetota; class Nitriliruptoria; order Euzebyales; family JAHELV01; genus JAHELV01. Next base: position 685 of record JAHWKT010000099.1, read on the forward strand.
CCGTCACGGATCTCGAGCGGTAGCAGCTCGACCTGCCAGATGCCCTCCTGCACCCGCGGCGCCAGGCCGGGGCTGACCTCGAGGTAGATCCGGGCGTCGCCGTTGAGCCGCGACAGCCGCTCCGAGTCGATGAACGCCTGGTTGCCGTTCGTGAAGCTGTGGATGACCGTCTCGCCGGGCGCGACCATGGCGGTGCTGTCCGCGCCGCCGGGGGCGGTCACCCGCAGACCGAACTGGTCGCGTGGCGAGTACCAGATCTCCATCTCGTTGGGCGTCCGGTCGCCGCCGCCCGCGGGCAGCACGGTGCCGTCGGGCAGGGGCAGCTGGCCGCCGGCCCGCCACTGCAGCGTCGTCGTGTCGGCCGCATCCACACAACCCGAGGCGTGGCCGCGCCAGAGGTGCTCGTTGCCCGCGGCGAGCACGAACGCGCGGCCGGGCTCCTCGAGCAGCCGGTCGATCGCCCGCTCGACGATGCTCTCACCGTCGTGGCTGCCGCCGTTCTGACCGAGGCTCATGTTGACGACGCACGGCAGACCGAGGTCGCGGGCGCGTGCGAACACGTACGACATCGCCTCCGCCACGCGCGTCGAGTCGGTGAAGGTGGTCTGCGCGTCGACGGCATGGGGCTGCACGAACACGATCGTCGCTTCCGGGGCGGCGCCGACGAACGTGCCGGCGGGGAACTGCGCGTCGCCCGCCCGGCCGTTGCCGGCGGCGATGCCCGCGACGTGCGTGCCGTGGCTCGCGGCATCCGGCCGGTGCCGGACGACGGCGAACGGGTTGGGAGCGGCCAGTGCGGCATCGATGTCGTCGGCGTCGTACTCCACGCCGTAGCCGAACTCGGCCGGCACGTGCTCGCCGGCCACCGGCTGCAACGCCTGGTCCCACAGGAACGCGACCCGCGTGCTGCCGTCGACAGCGATGAAGTCGTCGAGCGTGTAGTCGAGCCCGAAGTCGATGATGCCGACCACCACGCCGTCGCCGGTCAGGTCGGTCGGCGGCTGGTGCAGCCGGTCAGCGCGTGTCTCCGGCAGCGATGTATCCAGCTGCGGGTAGAGCGCCCGAGGCGCTTCGACGAACTCGACGCCGGGCAGCTCGGCCAGCGCCGGCAGCGACCCGATCGGCAGGGTGACGGCGTAGATCGAGTCGACGATGCGGGTCCAGGTGGCCTCGGGCAGCTCCGACGTCGGTGGCTGGGGGCCGGTCTTGACCAGCGTTCTGGTCGTCAGCACGCTCGGGGTCACCGGGTCGCCGGTCTCGAACGACTCGGTGGTCTCGAGCACCGACTGGTCGAGGTCGCGTTCGAGCCGGGCGCGGTCGTCAAACGACGAGACGATGCGTCGAAGTCGCGGGTCCAGCGCTTCGGTGCGGTTGCTGACCATTGCTCGGGCCTCCCGTGGACGGCGTCGTGACCGATGCTGCAGCGCCGGTGTACCGACACGAGCGTCGTCACTCCAGGAAAATACGACGGTCGCACCCGAACGGACCGATCCGCGACCCGTGGGCCCGGCGTCTCATCAACATCGCTTCATCAATATTGCCGACGCAGGGCCCTGTCGGGTGGGGGATAGTGCGTCATCCTGCGGGCGCCGCGATCGGTCCGCCCAGTAGCGGTGGGCGCGCGCGGGAGCCGCGGCGTCCCGTGGCTGCTGTCGTCCGACCGCGGTCGCCCCACCGGGTTGATGGAAGGCGATGCATGTTTGGCGGGATCGACGTCGGCGTCCTCGTGGTCGCTGCCGTCGTCGTCGTGTTCGTGGCCCATGTCGCGCTGCAGTACCGCGCGATCCGCCAGCGTCGTCTCGGTCGTTCGAGCACTCGACAGGACCGCAGCATGCGCGCCCGTCTCGAAGCGGGCGGACCCGAGCTCCGCGACGATCCGGGCGACGATCAGCCGACCTGGCGGTGAGCCGAGGAGCGCGCGACCGCCGATAGTGGCGGGGCCCGTCGACGGCAGTCAGCGGTGCCGTCGGCGTGTCTCACTGGACTCGGTCCAGCTGGTCGGCGCCGGGGCCCGCAGCGGACGGTGCGGGGCAACACCTCCGGGCGGCGGACACGTCCGACCGCGAGGCCGTGCTCGGCGTGCCGGTGGGCGTCATCGTGCTCGGCATCGCGCGGATGGCCGACGGCTTCGGCAACTCGTTCCTGATCGTCGTGCTCCCGCTGTACATCGACCGCGGGCAGGTGGGTGGCGACCTTCTTCGCCTGTCTCCGGCAGCGATCTCCGGTGTGGTGCTCGGGTTGTTCGGCCTGGTGCTCAGCGTCGCGCAGCC
>JAHWKT010000099.1:3054-14105 GCA_019347695.1 Actinomycetota bacterium
TCACCGGCCGGTGGAGCGACCGGTTCGGACGCGCCGACTTCGTGTTCTGGGGACTGGTCGCGCTCGTCCCGGTGACGTTGGTACAGGGGTTCGTGACGGCGTCATGGCAGCTGATCGCAGCCCGCGTCGCCCAGGGTGCGGCGGTCGGTGCCGCGCTGGTGCGCTCGCAGGTCCGCGACGCCTGAGCAACGCGCAGCTCAGGAGCGCAGCTGTGCGCCGAGTTCGCGTGTCTCGGTCGACGGCGTTGCGTCGAGCTCGTCGGCCATCATGCGCTCGCACCTTGCCAGGGCGCGCAGCGCCGCGGCCCGGTCGCCGTGCCCCCACTCCGCGCGCATCAGCAGCCGGTACCCGATCTCGCGGAGCGGGTCGAGTGCGATCGCGGACTCGGCGACCACCGCCGCGAGGCGGTGGTCGCCGAGCTGCAGCCAGGCCTCGGCGAGGACAGCAGCGCAGCGGTAGGCGGCAGTGGCTTGCCGACGCCGCTGGTCCTCGATCCAGTGCCCGTCGATCCCTGCGAGCAGCGGTCGGCGCAGGATGCTGTAGGCAACGGTGGCCTCTGTGGTGGCGGTCCGCGGCTCCGCGTGTCGCAGCGCACCCTCCGCGCGGTCAAGCCGCTGCCATGCGTCCTCGAGGTCGATCCAGCTGTGTGGTGGCAGTGTGAGCGTGTAGCTGGCGCCGACCGTGGCGACCGTCGACCGTCCGTCGATGCCGACGGTCGACAGCAGGGAGCGCAGCTTGCTGATGATCGTGTGCAGTGCGGCGGTCCACCGCGTGGGCAGCTCCTCGCCCCATACCAGCTCGGCGAGCTGGTCACGAGACAACGCGCGCCGTTCGATCAGCAGGGCAGTCAACGCCAGCCGGCCCTGGGCACCGGGAAGGTCGGACTCGACGAGCGCGCCTGCCGGGCCCTCGACCCGGAGGCCACCGGTCAGGTACACACGAACCAAGCTCTTCCCAAGGATCTGCCAATGGGCCGGTCCTAGCGTGCCACACAGGAGGATGATCATGGGCGGTCACACCATCGAGTGCCCCTGCGGGACCGTGCTGCGCGGCGACGACGCCGATGCCGTCGCCGTAGAGGCGCAACGTCACGCGAAGGCGGTGCACGACATGGACCTCAGCGACGAGCAGGCACGCGCGATGGCCCGTCCGGCCTGACCCTCCGGTGACATCGACACGAGTGGAGCGCCACATGAAGCAGTTCGCGTGCAGCAACGTCGTGCCAGGTTGTGACGGCGTGGTCACCGGTCAGACAGACGACGAGGTGCTCGACGCCGCGGCGCGGCATGCCGCCGACGCGCACGGCATGACCGAGGTGCCCGACGAGGTCGTGACGCAGATCCGAGCCGGCATCACCGACGCCTGACCAAGGTCGTCGGACCGGTCAGGTGACGCGCCGGTCGGGCTCGTAGCCTCGGCTACGGTGGGCGCATGCACGTGCTGTCCTCCCGGGTGCTGCTGCGCCCCGCCGATATCGACGCGGCGATCGACTTCTACGAACAGCGGCTCGGGCTGGTGCGGTACCGCGAGTGGGGGAGTCCGCCGCATCGTGGCGTCGTGTACTTCCTGGGCGGTGGCTTCCTGGAGCTGACCGAGACACCGTCTGATCAGCCACGACCGACCGCGCCAGCAGGCGTGCGGCTGTGGCTGCAGGTCGCCGATGTCGCCGCGGCGTGCGCACAGCTCGCCGAACGGCACGTGGAGATCGTCGAGGAGCCACAGCGCAAGCCGTGGGGGCTGATCGAAGCCACCATCCACGACACCGACGGGTTGCCGCTGGTGCTGATCGAGACCCCGATCGATCACCCGCTGCGACGCCGCGACTGACGCGGCCATCGCGTCATCCACAACGGTGCAGACCACGTCGCTGGACGGTCCGCGCGATCTCACGCACGATCAGCGAAGCAGCCGACCGTTCTTACCACGGTAGGAACCGCTGGTATGGTCGTGAGATGAAGGTCGACAAGATGAGCCTGTCGTTTCCCGCCGGTCTGGGCGAGCAGATCCGGGATGCCGCACGGCGCGCCGGCATGAGCGCGTCCGCATGGATGGCCGGTGCCGCCCGGGAGAAGTTGCGAAGTGAGCAGCTGCGCAGCGCCCTCGACGACCATCAGCGTGCGCATGGTTCGTTCACGGCTGAAGAGCTACGTGCTGCGGAGCGGGCGCTCGGGCTCGGTGGCGGGGCGTCGGACACGGCATGACCCGTCTGATTCTGGACGCCGGTGCATTGGTGGCGTGGGAGCGCGCCGACCGATCGATGGTGGCGGCACTGGAGGTCGCGCAGCGCTACCGACTGGATCTACGCACGACAGGCATCGTGGTCGCGCAGGTGTGGCGCGACCCGGCGGGCCGCCAGGCAAGACTCGCCCGGCTGCTCGCCGCGGTCGACATCGTCGCGGTGGACGAGGCGCTGGGTCGGCGGGCTGGCGAGCTGCTCGGGATGACTGGGACCAGCGACGCGGTGGATGCCACCGTCGTCGCGGTCGCCGCAACCGGCGACCGTGTGCTGACCAGTGACGTCGGTGACATCGAGCGACTCGCGTCGGCGGCAGGCCTCGCGCTGCACGTCACCCGCTGCTGACGGGACCGGTTCGCGCGCTGACCGCCACAGCGATCGCCCGGATCGCAGGCTAGATCGCGCGGATGATGTCGCGCGTCAGTTCCATGTGACCGAGGTGCTGCGACAGCTCCTCGTAGATGTGCAGCATCACGCCGCCCTGGGTCCTCCCGTACGGCAGGTCGACGACGCCGGGCGTCGGCTCGGCCCGTGGCGGCGCGCCAGCGGCGACCGCAACGATGTCGGTCGCCAGCTGCAGCCGCGCCGCGCGGGTCCGGTCCACGAGCTCGGCCACCGGACCCGACGCGGTGAACTCCGCCGGCCGGTCGCGGGTGATCTCGCGCCCGGCGATCATCCGCCCACCCCAGTCCTCCATGACACCGAGGCAGTGCGTCAGGATGACGTAGGGGGAGTTCGCGCCCGGCAGATCTGGACGGATGTTCGCGCGCTCGTCGCCCAGATCCTCAAGGATGGCGATCATCTCGTCGAGTGTGTGGTCCACGAACCAGAGGTAGTCGTCGATCGTCACTGCGCATCCGAGATCCATGACGTCCTCTCCTCCTGCGATCACAGGCCGATGGCGGCCTTCGGGCCCGCGTAGCGGCCGGCGTCGGGAAACCCGGCGACGACGAGATCGGCGAACCGCTCGCTGAAGCCGCGGGCGACCAGGTCACCGAACGGCACGTACTCGACCGCGCCGCCGGGCAACGACACGGGCCGTCCGGGGTCGGTGTCCTGGTCGAGCACCAGCATCCGGCCGTCCTCGACGACCACTCCCGTCACCCGCGCCAGCGTCCGCACTGCCGGCAACCTAGCAGCGGCCGGCCCCACGCCCAGCGCCGGTGGACATCGGCCACGAAGGCCGCGGGATCGTCGACGCTCAGACCGATCTGCGACGCCTGCGCAGCGGGCGTCCGACGCGTCACACACCCAGCAGCGTGAGCGCCGCCACGATCGCCAGGAGCACGCCCGCCGGTAGTAGGCAGAACCGCATGATCGACGCCGTCTCGTCGCTCGCGTCGACCGCCGTGGCGCCGACGAGGATGATCACCGGCGCGAGGCTGTTGCCGGCGTTGCCGCCTGCGGTCTGCGCCGCGATCAGCAGCGATGGAGGCAGCTCGAGCAACTCGGCGACGTCGGCCTGCAGCGCGGCGAACAACGCGTTCGACGACGTCGTCGAGCCCGTCATGAACGATCCCAGACCACCGACCACCGGAGCCAACGCCGGATACAGTCCACCGGCGCCCTGTGCGACGCCGTCGGCGAGGACGGCGATCATGCCGGTGTCGGTCATCACGGTGGCCAGCGCCGCAAGCAGCACGATCGACGCCGACGCTGCCGGCAACGAGCGCACCCACGCCGCCAGCAGGTCTCCGACACCGTCGACGTCGACGAGCGCGGCATGCCGGTACGTGACGAAGCCCAGCGCGCAGGCGGCGAAGATGTAGAAGCCCGGATGGGCGAACACGTCGATCGGCGTGTACGCCTCGACGGCGTCATTCGACCACTGCCAGGCGGTTGACGTCGCCCGGAAGCTCGGCGCCAGGCTGGCGTGGGTGTTGACCCAGGCGCGGGTCGCGGGGAGCAGAAAGACCGGAAGCGCGATCGCGAGCAGGTACCCGTAGGGCGCCATGATGATCGCGGCCCGCCGGCGCTCCTGGCGTGACGGTATCGCCGGCGACGGATCCCGCGACGACGTGACGTCGACGTCACCGTCGTCGGCCGGCGTCGTGGCCGCCGCGCGGTCGCGTCGGCTGAGGTGGGCGGCGATGGCTGCCGCGGCGCCGATGCCCACGGCACCCGCTGACAGACTTGCGACCGCCGGCACCGCCGTCGCGACCACGATGAGCGTGGTCGCCATCGGGATGCCCGCCAGCAGGAGCGTCCGCAGGCCTTCCCGCAGCGCCGCGAGCCCGCCGTCGAGCACGAGCACGAGGCCGCCGGCGACGAGGCAGTTGATGCCGAGCAGCACCGCCGAGCGCAGGGCCAGGTCGGCCTGCGCCGCCCCGTCCAGCGACGCCGTGAGCGACGCCATGTAGAACGACGAGCCCATCGAGCCGAACGTCACCGACCAGTGGTAGCCGATAAGGGGGTAGGCAACGGCGCGCACGGGCGACCAGCCCATCGCCATCAGCAGCGGTGCGGTCACCGCGATCGGCGTGCCGAACCCCGCGACACCCTGCACGAAGCTGGGCAGTATCCACGCGACGATCAGCAGGTTCTCGCGTCGTGTCGGCAGGATCGACGTGAAGATCTCTCCGAGGTCGTCCAGCCCGCCCGCCTGCGCGAGCCGATACAGCAGCAGTGCCGGCCACACCACCAGCAGGATCCACAGCCCCAGCCACAGGCCCTTGGCGAGCCCGGTCGCCAACACCACGGGGCCGGCGCGGAAGGCGGTGGCGCCGAGCACGAGGGCGAGGCCCAGGACCCCCGTCGCGGCCCACTGGGTGCGGATCCGGCCGCCGAGCACGGCCACCAGGAGCACCGCGACGGGTGCCGTCGCCGCCAGCCACCAGCCGATCGTGAGCGGCGGTCCGTTCACCGTCGCGGATCTACTCCGCGCTGCGGGCGCGGCTCGGGGCGACGCGGGGCGGCTCGTCGGGCTGTTTGGGGTACACCGGCGGCCACGGCGCGTCCATGAGGCCGTCGGCGCGATCCCGCTCGTACATCTCGAGGAACGGCTCGAGCGACTGTGGCGTGTCGTTGATGCCGGCCCACGGGTCGCCGACGGACGCGAGGCGATCCGGGAGCCTCGCCATGGTCAACTGATCCGGGTCGGCGTCGCCGAGCTCGTCCCAGTGCAGCGGCGTCGACACCTGGGCGCCCACCCGGGCCCGGACCGACCACGCGCCGAACACCGTCTTGTGCGGCGCGTTCTGGTTGTAGTCGACGAACACCCGCGCGCCGCGCTCCTCCTTCCACCACGCCGCGGTGACCAGGTCGGGGCGCCGGCGCTCCAGCTCGCGTGCGATGGCGACGGCAGCCCGCCGGACGTCGTAGGAGTCCCAGCGCGGTTCGAGCCGCACGTACACGTGCAGGCCACGGCGCCCAGTGGTCTTGGGCCACCCGGTGACACCGACCTCGTCGAGGAGCGTACGCAGCTCACCCGCGGCAGTGACGGCGTCGGTGAAGTCGGTCCCCGGCTGTGGGTCGAGGTCGAGCCGCAGCTCGTCGGTGTGGTCCGGCTCGGCGGCGAGGTACGGCCACGGATGGAACCCGAGGCAGCCCAGGTTGACGGCCCATGCAACGTGGGCGAGGTCGGCGACCACCATCGCGCGCGACGGCGTGCCGTTGACGGTCGTCACGGTCGTGGTGCGTAGCCACCCGGGCGCACTCTTGGGCACCCGCTTCTGGAAGAACGACGGGCCGCCCGCGCCGTCCGGGAAGCGTTGCATCAGCACGGGGCGTCCGCCCATGGTGCGAATCACCGGTTCGGCGCAGCGCAGATAGTGCTCGATCAGGTCACGCTTGGTCTCGCCACGCCCGGAGAAGAAGACCTTGTCGGGACTCGTCACCCGGACGTCGCGTCCATCGATCGTCATGTCGAGCGTGTCGGCTGGCACCGCGACCATCGTACGCCCACACCTGTGCGGTCGAGGACGTGTCGTGTACGCCGGGCCTCGTTTCCGGCGGCCCCGGTCCCGTCAGCCCTGCTCGGAGCGGGACGACTCGACGACCTCGGTCGGGGTGTTGTGGACCGCCGGGATCGTGCCGAGCCGGCCGGCCTGGAAGTCCTCGAACGCCTGCACGACCTCGACGCGGGTGTTCATGACGAACGGACCCATCCAGGCGACGGGCTCACGGATCGGTCGTCCTCCAAGCACCAGGACGTCGAGCTCGGGCTCGTGGCTGGCCTGGCCGGTGACGGCGGCCACGCTGATGGTGTCGCCGGGCCCGAAGACCGCGAGCTGACCCTTGCGGATGGGGCGTTGCTCGACGCCGACGGTGCCCTCACCGGCCAGGACGTAGACCAGCGCGTTGAAGTCGGGTCGCCACGGCAGTGTCAGTTGGGCGCCCGGAGACGCCGTGGCGTGCGCGATCGTGATGGGGGTGTGGGTCGACCCCGGTCCGTGCTGGTCGCCGACGCTGCCGGCGATCACGCGGACCAGCACACCGCCGTCGTCGGACGCCAGCAGCGCCACCTCGCCCGCACGGATGTCCTGGTAGCGCGGCGGCGACCACTTGCGCGAGCGCGGCAGGTTGACCCAGAGCTGCACGCCGTGGAACAGCCCGCCGCTGACCACGAGGTGCTCCGGCGGGGCCTCGATGTGCAGGATGCCGCCGCCGGCGGTCATCCACTGGGTGTCGCCGTTGGTGATGACGCCACCGCCGCCGTTCGAGTCGGCGTGCTCCATGATCCCGTCGAGCATGTAGGTGACGGTCTCGAACCCACGGTGGGGGTGCCACGCGGTTCCCTTCGGCTCCCCCGGTGCGTACTCGACCTCGCCCATCTGGTCCATGTGCACGAACGGGTCGAGGTGCTCGAGGGGGACACCCGCGAACGCCCGGCGGACCGGGAACCCCTCGCCCTCGAATCCGCTCGGCGCGCTGGTGACGGTGCGGACCGGACGCGGCACAGCGCCTGGTCCGGCGGTGGCGATGCGGGGCAGTGCGGTGATGTCGGTGACGGTGACGGCGGGCACGGCGGCCTCCTGGCCTCGGCAGTGTGACCAAGGTGACAAACGCTGGCGCTCGTTCCGGTATTCCGCCGCGGTGTGTCGCCTGAGGCCCACATGTGGGTGCCATCGGCCACGCCCGGTCCACGCCCGGTGTGCTGTGTCGGCTGAGGCCCGCAGGTGGGTGCAATCCTCCACGATGGAGCGGGCTGTGCGGGCGTGGGCGGGCCGCTCAAGTGCCGTCGAGCAGGGCTTCGAGCCGGCGGTAGTCGGCGGTCACCGACCGTTGGGCCATGCGCTGCACGAGCGGACCGGCGAGCCGGAAGAAGCCGCCCGGCTCACCCTCGATCGCGGCGTCGACGCGGCTGGTCGTGGCGTCGATGGGCGTCACACTCCGCCGCACGCGGATCCGCAACGGGCCGCTCGTCGACTGGATCGTGATCGAGCGACCCGGCTGGTGGTCGACCACCTCGAACTCGGTCACGACCGGCCGGCCGAGGAACGAAGCCTCCTGCCGGTAGGTCGAACCGACGCCGATCGGTGGCGGCGACGTCCACGCACACGAGCGCATGCCCTGCTGCCAGCGGGGGTTGTTGGTCGCATCCGACACGAAGGCGAAGACCTCCTCGGCCGGCCGGTCGATGGTCGCGGATGCCGACAGCTCCATGTCACAGCTCCTGTCTGATCTGGTCTGGATGCTCGTTCCAGGGGTCGGCGCCGGGCTCCTCGCCACCGACCACGGCCCCGAGGCGGTGGAAGAACCGCGTCCAGCCGTGTGCGTGAACACCACACGGCGCGGCGGGTCGAGCTCGACGTAGCGGCCTCGACACGCGTCCTGGTCGCCGAGGGTGAACCGGAACACGCCGCCGGGTTCAGGTTCGAGCTCGGCGGTATCACCGAGCCAACGGATCAGCAGACGCACGTCGGCGAACATCGCGAACACGATCTCCGGCGGCGCGGCGATGTCGCGCTCCACGACGCATCAGGCACGACGGTCCGCCTCGGCCTGCGCTTCGGCGGCGAGCGCGTCGATGCGGTCGTCCCAGAAGCTCTCCACCAGCGTGCGGATCCGCGCGACCCGTGCGTGATCGGCGCGGTACCAACGGCGATTGCCGTCGACACGGACGTCCACCAGCTCGGCGTGGCGCAACACGCGGAGGTGCTGGCTCGCCGCCGGCCGCGACATGCCGGTGCGGTCAGCGAGGTCGGTCGAGGTGCGTTCGGTGCTCCACACCAGCCGCAGCATCGTGCGACGTGCCAGGTGCGCGATGGCGCGCAGGGCCGCGTCGTCGTACCCGGCCGGAGCAGCTGCTTCAGCAATCACGCAATTACGTTACCATGCAATCGAAGGAGGGCCACCGCACGACGACGACCCCTCTGTCGGGAGGGGTCGTCGTGGTGTCAGGCGAACCGGATCCGCACAAGCGGGTCGTGTTCACCTGGGCTGGATCGACCTGCCCGACCTGCCGTCAGGTTCGACCATCGTCGAGATCGACCTGGAGCAGGACGGCGACGGCACGCTGATCCGTCTCACCCACCGCGACATGCCCGCCGACCACGCCGACATGCACCGTGTGGGCTGGGAGCACTACCTGCGGCGACTCGCTGTCTGCGCCGCCGGCGGTGATCCCGGGCCCGATCCGGGTGCCGACGGCTGAGCGGCCGGTCACCCACGTATCAACCGCCCACCGCTGCGCTCGTTGTGATGAGGAAGGGCCGTCCGATGTCGGCCGCCATCGCCGCGGAGGTGCCGCCATGCCCGAGGTTGTCGAGCTACGGGTGCACGGGGTCGGCGGCGGGTCGCCCGAGTCGCTGCTGGGCGTCGCCGCACACGAGACGATCCGCGTGGCGGGTGAGGGACCGACCGGGTTCTGGGCGCGGCGATCGCAACGCTCCGTCGAGGGGTACTGGTGGGGCCGGCTGACGTCGGCGGCGATGCTCCAGCCGCTGTGGATAGTCCTGCTGCCGTTCACCATGCTGAACCTCGCCGGCTGGATGCATCAGCCGGCGGTGGACCGCGCGAGGCCCGCCCGTCCCTGGTGGGCGGTACGGGGTGCGCTGTGGCTGCTCGGGTATCTGCTGACCATGGTGTACGCCGCGTGGAGCGGCATGCTGCTCATCGACCTCGCGCTGCTCCAGTGGTGGCTGAACGGACGCCTGACCCACCGCGCGCTGGGCTTCGCGTCGGCGGTCGCGCTCGTCGGCTTCGGTGTCCTCTACGGCGTCGCGCGACATGTGCAGCGCGGCTTCGAGGGCAAGCAGCCCCCACGGCGGATCGTCCGGGAGTCGGTGGACGCTGACGATGTCGACGACCATCTCGCGCAGGCGCGTCGCTTCGGAGGCGAGCGCGAGCTGGCGGCGCCGTCGTTCTGGGCGCACCAGCGGGGTGCGGGCCTGCTGCTGGGCAGTCACTCGATCGTCGCGCTGCTGGTGTGGATGGTGCCCGTCGCCGTCGCCGCGCCGCGGCTGGGATCGGGCACGTCGGCGACCGCCACAGCGGTGGGCTACGAGGCGATGGTCTCGTGGCTGTTGCGTGCCACTATGCTCACGCTGGTCGTGCTGTTCGTGCTCACGACGCTCGAGCGGCGCGGCGTCGACCGCGCATCGGGACACGCCGCCCGCAACGCGATCCCGCCGATCCACAGTGGCTTCCGCTTCTGCGGGCAGGCGGTGGCGGCGACCTTCGGCGTCGCGCTGGCCGTGGGTGCGTTCAGCGGCTTCGAGCGGCTGCTCCGTCGGCGGATTCCCGCCGCAGGTGCGCCATACCAGGCGCTCGACGTGGCCTTCGGGATCGCGGCACTGGTGTTCGTCGGGATGCTGGTGTGGCGCGCCGCCACGCACACCATGGCCAAGCGCAGGATCGTCACCGACCTGCTGCCTGCCGCGCGCGGGACGGAGGGGCATGTCGAGGATGCGAGGCCCCGACAGGTCAGCTCGACCATGCGGCATCGGGAGGCCTGGGGCCGCTCGCTGTCCGAGGCGCTCCGCAACATCGACCTGGTGCTCTCTGTGCCGGCGCTGTGCTTCCTGCTGGCTGCCGCACCGGCCACGATCGGGCTGGCGGTCGCTCACCCGGCGCTGCTCCGGATCGCGGATCTCGGCGGCAGCATCATCCTGCTCGGGGTGTCCGGCATCCTACCGTTCCTCTGGTGGGAGGGTCGACGATCCGCCACCCGTCGTCGGGTCGGGATGCTCTGGGATGTGCTGACGTTCTGGCCTCGCCGGATCCACCCATGGGGCATCCGGCCCTATGCCGAGCGGGCCGTGCCCGAGCTGCAGCACCGGCTCTGCCGCCATCTCCGGCGTGGCCGCCGCGTGATCCTGTCGGCGCACAGCCAGGGCACCGTGATCGCGGTTGCGGCGCTGGCGCAGTTCATGGCGATCGACCCCACGGTGCTGCAGCGCGTCGCACTGGTCACCTACGGCTCACCGATCGTGCAGCTGTACGCGCGGTTCTTCCCCGCGTACTTCCACGGCTCGCTGCTGGCGGACGTACATACGCACCTGTTCGACGACGGGCTGACCCCCCATGCCGGATGGCGCAACTTCTACCGGGAGACCGACTACGTCGGCAAGGCGCTGTTCGTCGATGTGCTTTCGATCGATGCCGACCAGCTGCTCGACGACCCTGCGACGCAGCCCGACGTCGACGACCTGCCATTCACCGAGGTGCTGGCGAGCGCCCCGGATCCCGTTCGCGAGGCGTTCACGACCATCGCCGGACACTCCGACTACAACGGGGAGCTCGAGCTGCGCACCTGGGTCGAGGCACTCGCCGAGCGTCTGCGTCGAGCCGACGGGCGGACAACGGCGCTCGCGACGGACGATCTTCCCTCACTCGTCAGCCACGGCGCACACTGACCCCGTCGCGGCAGCTG
>JAHWKT010000100.1:0-10754 GCA_019347695.1 Actinomycetota bacterium
GCCACAGCGCCGGCAGAACACGTCGTCGGGAGCGGCGCCGGCGTGGGCACAGTCGCGGCCACGCCGGTAGCGGTCGACGTGGTCCCAGATCAGCTCGACCGCGTCGCGCGGGGAGGGATCTGACACGCCGGACGCGATCTGTGCGCCGTCCGGACCGTCGACGTGCAGGCGCCAGCTCCCCCGCCGTTCGCGGAACCAGAACGCGGTCTCATCCAACGAGCCGCTGATGATCAACGGCACGAATTGGGACTCGATCGTGATCGACATGCCCAGGCGGTCCGCGACGGCGGTCGCGTCCTCGCGGGCACGCAGCGTGCTCGCGGCCAGCTCCCTGCCCTCGTCGCTCGTGTGGAAGCGGTCGAGCTCCGCGAGCCACTCCTCCCTCGCGGCCCGGCGCTGCTCGACGGTCAACTGGCACGGACAGGTCGCGCCGGCGTCGTGGAAGTCGTCGGTGGGCTGACCGCAGCGGCGCAGATGGCAGGTGCAGTGGCAGGCGAGCGCGGCATCGACGTCGCGCACCTCGCTGAGTCCGCACGCCTCGGCGACGGTCATCGCGTCGATCTCCTCGCGGGTCGGGATCCTCCTCGTGATCATCGTGTCGTCCTCGCCTCGTGCCGTCGGGATCGGTCGCGGTCGGCGACATCCGCGGATGGGGACCGATCGCGTACGAGGACGCTACCGAAGCGCTCTGATCGGACGTCAAGGGTCGGATTTCCAGTAGATCGGACAGGTCACACCATGACCGAGGCGCAGCCTTGTGAGCCGAGCGTCACGCCTCGCCGACGCGCAGTGCGGTCAGGAACGCGTCGGCCCGCTGCCGCCCGTGATCGAGCAGCTCGCGAATGAACGCGGGGTCCCGGTTGAGCTTCGACGACGCGCCGAGCGATCGCGAGGTGCGGGTGCGGGTCAGCTCGATCACCCGCACGGTGGTCGGCGTGTAGCGGCTGGTCGGTCGAAGCAGATCGTTCTCGATCAGGCGGTTCACCTGCTCGATGAAGTACAGCTCCTGGTGCAGCGACAGGTTGCCGGCGAGCTCGTTGCGTCGGTCCGCGATCTCTACCACGGTCTGCGGCACCGTCGAACGTCGGCGGGGGTTGACCTGGATCACCCAGATCTCGTCGGGCTGCACGTCGAGCAGCTCGCGGACCGGCGGGTTCTGCGAGAACTTGCCGTCCCAGTAGGTGCCGCCGTCGACGTGGACGGCCCGGAACAGGCCCGGAACGGCGGCTGAGGCGAGAATGACCTCGGCGGTGATCCGATCCCGCCGGCTGTTGAACGCGGCGAACTCGCCGGACAAGACGTCGACCGCTCCGACGAGCAGCATCGGCAGCGCGCCCGCGTCGTCGACGCCGATGCCGGCGAAGTCGACCCGACGGTCGAGCATCCGACGGAACCGGCGCCGGCCCACGACGGCGCCGAAGGAGTCGTAGGGGCTCAGCGGTGGTGTCGCGACGAGGTTGGTGAGCGTGCTCGCCCACACCGTCCACGCGTTGGCCAGCCGGTCGGCCACGGCCGTGGCCGCGTTGTCGGCCCAGAACCCGTCGAGCGCGTCACGCGCCAGCTCGGGGCCGCCACGGCGCAGACCGTCCCATGTCAGCAGCGCACAGACCGCCCCGCCGGACGTGCCGCTCAGCCCGACGAGCTCGTGGCGCGTAGGGTCGTGGCTGGCGAGCAGCCGCATCAGGACGCCGGCGGTGAACGCCGTGTGGCTGCCGCCGCCCTGACATGCGATCGCAACCCGACGCGGCGCTGCGGGCGACGCGGTGTCCATCGCTGTCCCCTCGTCGTCGCCGGTCGTGGTGGCTGCGCGCCCGGCCACGCAGGCCACTGCTCGCTGTCAACAGCCGCGCCGTGCCGTGCGCAATCGTAGCGGCGATCGGGTGATCCATACCGTCGTGCGGGTGTCATCCGACCGATCTGCTACGTTCACCCGGCAAGCGGGGTCGGCGTCTAGCGTGAACGCTCCTGCGCCAGGGAGCCGAAGTGGAGATTCGTCGTGCGCATCCATAGATCACTCGTCGGCGTGCTCGCCGTCCTGCTCGTGCTCGCCCTCGCCCCGGCGGCGTCGGCGTCCCATTCGTCGCGGGTCGACACCGCCGAGAAGCTGCAGGCGGCGCTCGACGCCGCGGCCGACTCGCCGAGGGCCGACACGATCAGGATCCATGGCGAGATCGAGCTGGATCAGGCGGCGGTCTACGACGGTGACAGCCCGCTGCGGCTGATCGGCGGGCACCTGATCGGCACCGACGCCGACAGCGACGTCCTCGTGGTCACGACCGACGCTTGACTCGATGTCCGCAGGCTGTCGATCACCGGGGGCCGGCGCGGGCTCGTCGTCGTGGTGCCCGAGGACGCACGGCGCCGGGTCCACGTCTCGCTGACCCGCGTGACGGTCACGGGCACCGGCTACCACGGCGTGCAGCTCATCGACGGCGCGATCGATCTGGCCGCGACCGGTGACGGCGTCGGCAGCGGACAGGCCGTGCCCGACGCCGACCTGCCGACCGCGGCGTTGGTCGAGTCGGAGGTCGTCGGCGGCTCACCGGCATCGGTCGTGCTCCGGGCCCGGCGGCTCGACGTCGTCGACAGTGGCCGCGCGGCGCCCGACCAGGATGGCCTGCGGATCGACGAGCGAGGCGACGGCAGCATCGTCGTGGTCCTCGACCGCTCGACGTTCACGGGCAACGGTGCCAACGGCATCGAGTTCGACGAGGCCGGCGACGGCGATGTCACCGTGGCGCTCAGCCGACTACGCGCCAGCGGCAACACCGACGAGAACGTCAAGGTCACCGAGCTCGGCGACGGCGACATCATCGTTGTCATCCGCCGCGGGCAGTTCACCGATGCCCTCGACGCGGCCGGGATCACCCTCGAGGAGTTCGACGCGGGCGTCATCCGGGGTCTCGTCTCGCGCGCGACGATCTCCGGCAACGCCGGCGCCGGCATAGAGCTGCTGTCGCTGGACATCTCCGAGGAGGAGTTCGAGGAGCTCGACGACGCGGGCGCACCGCTGCCGACCGATGGCGAGACCGGCAAGCTGCTGCTGCGCAGGGTCACCTTCGACGGCAACGGCGGCGGCCCGGTCGACACCACCGGCGTGACCGTGCGCGGCAGCGGCCAGGACGCGCCCGCGTTCCCGGCGTACACGCTGACGATCCTGCACAACAACGACGGCGAGTCGGACCTGCTGCCTGAACCCCCCGACGCCACCAACCCTGGCGCAGGTTCGATCTCGCGCTTCGGCGGCCTGCTGATCGACCAGCGCGACCTGTTCGAGGCCGGCGACGACGCTGGCGCGATCGCGATCACCGCCGGCGACAACTTCCTCGCCGGCCCCGAGTTCCAGGCCAGCCTGGACAAGGGCGTGCCGTTCTACGACACGATCGCCCTTGACTACATCGACTACGACGCCTACGTGATCGGCAACCACGAGTTCGACTTCGGGCCCGACGTGCTCGCCGACTTCATCGAGGGGTTCGGCGACTGCGAGGACCCGTTCCTCTCGGCGAACCTCAACTTCGACGGCGAGCCGGAGCTGGCGAAGCTCGAGGCCGCCGGCTGCATCCAGGACGCGGCGGTCGTCGAGCGTGACGGCCGGCAGATCGGCATCATCGGGCTGACGACACCCGACCTGCGGGAGGTCACCTCGCCGGGCGACGTCGAGATCCTGGACAACCTGGCGGAGATCGCCAACGCTCAGGCCGCCGAGCTGACCGCGCAGGGCGTCGACATCATCATCCTGGCCAGCCACCTGCAGAACCTCGACAACGAGGTCGACCTCGTCGCGGACCTGTCGAACATCGACGCCGTGGTCGGCGGCGGCGGTGGCGAGGAGCTCGCCGCGGCGCGGACCGCGGTGAACGCCGACGGCGTCGAGATCCCGATCGTCACGGTGCCCGGCGACTACCTCGACCTCGGCCGGCTGCAGCTCGAGTTCGACGGCGACGGCGTGCTGCTCGACTTCACCTGGGACCTGCTCGACGTCACCGGTGATCTGCCCGAGGACCAGTTCCTGTTCGACAACGTCGAGGCGCCGGTCACCGAGTTCCTCGCCGATCTCGACCAGACGGTGATCGCCACCAGCGAGGTGCCGCTCAACGGCGTGCGCGAGGAGGTCCGCACCCGCGAGACGAACGTGGGCAACCTGCTCGCCGACTCGTTCGTCGTCACGGCACAGGCGCGCGCCGCCGAGTTCGGCGTGACGCTGGACGGCCCGATCGTCGGTCTGCAGAACGGTGGCGGCATCCGCAACGACACGATCATCCCGGCCGGCGACGTCACGCTGCTCGACACCTTCGACATCGCGCCGTTCTCCAACTTCGTGTCGGTGATCGAGGACGTCGCGCCGGCGGACCTGGTGACCGCGGTCGAGCACGGCCTCGAGGGGCTGCCCGACCCGCAGGGCTTCTTCGCCCAGTGGTCGGGGTTGGTCGTCGAGTACGACGCGACCGCCGCACCCGGATCTCGGGTCGTGAACCTCACCGTCAACGGCACGCCCTACGTCGTCGACGGGGTGCTCCAGGACGGTCTGGTACCGGTCGACATCGCCACGATCGACTTCCTCGCCGCGGGCAACGACGGCTACGACGTGTTCGAGACCTACACGTTCACGAGGGTGGGGACCAGCTATCAGCAGTCGCTGGCGAACTACCTGCCGACCGCCGACCTGTCGGCCGACTCGGTCGAGTACCGACCGCGGGAGGATGCCGCCAACCGCACCCGCATCATCCCGGCGCCGTAGCGCTCGTCGCGCTTGCGCGGACGTCTACCGTGCGTAGTGCACGGTAGACGTTCATCGCTGCGCCGATGCGGCACCGTCGGCACGGCTATCTCGTGGTTTCTGTCCACTCGAGCGTCGACCTGTGTGCGCCGAACGGCCTGTCAGGCACACACCGAGGATGCGTGCAGGTCCGCCCGACGTCATTGCGCATCGGTCCACGTCAGATCGGCTCGGCGCGCGGCTCGATCAACACCTCGTTGACGGCGACATGATCCGGCTGGCGCAGCGCGCCGACCACCGCCGCGGCGACGTCGGTGGGGTCGAGCACGCGGGCGCCGGTCGGCTGACCGTAGCGCTCGAGCGCCTCCCTGTCGGTGCTGAGCCCCAGCAGACCGGTCGCGACGTTGCCGGGCTGTACCGAGGTGACCTTCAGCCCGGTCTCGGCGGTCTCCAGCCGCAAGCTCTGCAGGGTGGCCTCCACGAAGAACTTGCTGGCCGAGTACACACCCAGCCCCGGGAACACCTTGCGGCCGGCGTCGGACGAGATCGCCAGCACGTGGCCGCGGCCACGCGCGACCATGGCCGGCACGGTGCTCGCCAGGCAGTGCAGCAGCCCCTTGCAGTTGACGTCGACCGTACGGTCCCATTCGTCGGTCCGCGCGTTGGCCAGCAGCGTGTAGTACATCACGCCGGCACAGCTGACCAGGATGTCGACCGGGCCCAGCTCGTCCTCGGTCGTGCGCACCAACGCCTCGACCTGTGCGCGATCCGTCACGTCGGTGGGAAGAGTCAGGCTGCGTGCACCGTGCCGTGGCTCGAGGTCGGACCGCACCGACCGCAGCGCGTCGCCGCGGCGCGCGGCGAGCGCGACGTGCGCCCCCTCCCGCGCCAGCGCACCGGCGATCGCGGCACCGATGCCGGACGACGCGCCCGTGATCACGGCCACGCGGCCTGCCAACGACGCATCGTCCGGCGGCGCGTGGTCGGCCACGGCGGGCCGGGCATCGTCTCCGGCTGCCGCGCGCCGCCACGGCCGATGACCGTCCGTGGCAGGCTCGCGGCTGGTGCGCACCGACGTCGAGCCGCCACCCGACGCTCGAACCACGTGACGGGGCGGACGGTCGAGCCATCCCCGGGCGTGGTAGTGCCGGGCGTACGTCGCCAGCAGGCCCGTACCGATCCGCGGCCGGCGCAGCGCATGGCGCCGCAGCGACGGCGCGGTCGCCGTGTCGTCGAGCACGGTCACGGCCCGTAGGGTCGAGACGCTGGGCATGCCGCCGCGCAGAACCTCCACGGTGTCCGGGCGGTCGTCCACGCCACCGCGGCGCGCGTGCCACAGCTCGACCCAGTCGTCCCAACCGACACGGCGCGTCGGATATCCCAGGTCGGCGAGACGGTCGAACACCGCGTCGGCCGGCAGTGGGTCGGGGTCGGCGAGGTGGAACACGTGCTGGTCGGTGTCGGCGTCGTCGGCCAGCACGCTGATGGCACGGCTCACGTAGTCGACCGGTGTCATCTCGGCGTACCACCCGTCGACATTCGGCGCGTGGCCGATGCGCAGCGACTCGACGATCAGGGCGCCCAGCAGGTCACGGGCGTTGGTCTCGCCAGTCGCGCTGTGCCCGCTGATGGTTCCCGGACGGTAGACCCGAACGGGCAGACCGCGGCGGCCGGTCTCGTGGACGAGCTGCTCGGCGACCCACTTGCTCTGCCCGTAGCCGTCGGGCAGCCCCTCCGCGACCGCATCCAGGTCGGCGTCCTCCGCCCAGCCGTCGGTGGACGGCGGCAGCACGCCGTTGGTCGACACGTGGTGCACCGCCGCGCCGCCCGCATCGCAGGCCAGTCGCAGCACCTCGCGCGTGCCCCCGACGTTGACGTCGCGCAGGGCGTCGTACGGATACATCAGATTGACCTGGGCACCGGCGTGGACGATCGCATCGATCTGCGCAGCCAGCTCGTCGTGCGTCTGCGGTGACAGACCCAGCCGCGGCGCGGCCAGGTCGCCGGGCACGACGTCGACGCGTGCGGACACCTCCTCGCGCCACAGGCCGCGGCGGACCAGTGACGCCCGCAGGCGGTCCGTCGCCTGGGCGTGTGTGCTGTCGGCGTCGTCGTCGGCGCGGACCAGGCAGGTGACCTGCGCCGAGGTGGTGGTCAGCAGCGTGTCCAGCAGGAAGCCACCGAGGAACCCGGTGGCGCCGGTCAGCAGCACCCGATCGGCGTCGCGCAGCGGCCGGAGGGCGCCGGCCGCCGGCGGTCTGATCTCGTCGTCGAGCACTACCTCAGCGCCCAGCTCGATGCGGTCGCCCGACGCTGCGTCGCCGCCGCCGGCCACGGCGCGCACGGTCGTGAGGTGGCCCGCGACCGTCGGGCGACGCACCAGCTCTGCCAGCGGCACGTCCACGCCGAGGACGTCCACGATGTGGGCGCCCAGCTCGGCGATCGCGAGCGAGTGCCCACCGAGCTCGAAGAAGTCGGCGTCGCTGGTCACCGACGACGGGGCGACGTCGAGCACGGTGGCCCACAGCCGTGCCATCTGTGACGCTGTCACGTCCTTGCCCCCACCGCGCCCCGTTCGCGATGACCCCGCAACCGCCAGCAGGGACGGGTCGGGACCCATCGGCGGATCGGGCAGTCGTCGGCGGTCGGCCTTGCCGGTGGCCTCCTGCAGGGGTAGGGCGTCGAGCTCGACCCACAGGCTTGGCAGCATGTAGTCGGGAAGTCGGTGACGCAGCGCACGGCGTGCCGTCGGACTCCGGCCGACGGCGTCGACGGTCCAGTCGTGCGTGCGTCCGTCGGCCGGTCCGTCGTCGCGCACGACGTAGGCGACGAGTTCTCGGTCGGCGCCGTCGTCGCCTGTGGCGACCACCGCGCAGCCACGCACGGTCAGGGTCCGCTCGAGGGCGTGCTCGACGGCGCCGGGTTCGATGCTGTACCCGCGGATCTTGACCATGCTGCCGACCCGGCCGGTGACCTCCAGCACGCCGGACGCGAGCATCCGCGCCCGGTCGCCGGTCCTGTACATCCGGGCATCGGCGGCGTCGGCGAACGGGTCGGGCACGAACGCCGCGGCCGTCGTGTCGGGCAGATTGAGGTAGTGGCTGGCCAGGCAGTCGCCGCCCACGTACAGCTCGCCGTCTTCACCGGGCGCGACACGGCGTCGCTGCTCGTCGAGGACGTAGGTGTGGTCGCGGTCCAGGGGCGCGCCGACGGGGCACGCGGTCGTCCCCTGGTGCACCAGGTCGCGCACATCGCCTGCCGCGATCTCGTGGCTCTCGCTGGCGCTGTAGACGTTGAGGATGCGCACGTCGGGCAGCGCGGCAAGGCTGCGTCGGGCGAGCGAGGTCGTGACGACCTCGCCGTTGAGCCACAGGACCCGCAGGTCGGGAAGCTGGGCACCAAGGTCGGGCGTGCGCACGAGCACTGTGGCGAGCAGCGACGGCGTCATCAGCGTCTCGGTGACCCGCTCGGCGCGCAGGTGCGCGATCAGCGCGGCCGGGTCGTAGCTGACGTCGTCGGCGACGACGACGACCGTCGCCCCGACCAGCAGTGGGCGCAGCATCTCCCAGATGAAGAACACGTTGCACGCGACGCGGTCGCCGGGTGCCGGGGCGTGCACGGCGAAGCGGCGGGCGTAGGACCGGACCGGGGCGCGGTGCGGGTTCGCGATGCCCTTCGACCGACCCGTCGTGCCCGAGGAGTACGAGACGAACGCCAGTGACGCCGGCGACGGCGTGGCGCCGCCGGCCGGCGGCGCAGCGTCGTCCGGCATCGGACCACCCGCCTGCGTAGCGTACGACGCGGTCCCGTCGAGCAGGAGCCGCGGCACGGTGGGCGCGAGCCGTTCACTGTGCCTCGACCGCGTGAGCACGACGCGTGGTTGCGCGTCCTCGATCACGTCGGCCAGCAGATCGGGTGGATAGGCGAGCTCGAGCGCGACGAACGCGCCGCCCGCCTCGAGGATCGCCAGGCATGCGACCACGTAGTCGGCGCTGCGCTCCATCAGCACCCCGGCCGGGACGCCCGCGCCGACGCCGTCGGCGCGCAGATGTGTGGCGAGTGCGGTGACGCGCCGCTGCAACGCCCGGTATGTCAACCTGGTATCGGCGTCGACCAGGGCCGGCGCCTCCGGTGTGCGGTCGACCTGCAGCCTGAACAGCTGGTGGAGGCAACGGTCGGTGTCGAGCATCTGCATGCCATGGCTCCTGTCGCTGGCGGTGCACTCCACCCGGCCCGTCGTCGTGGCGCGTGTGCGCGGTCGTCACGTGGCTTGTCGGTGCGCCCATGGCCGACCGGGCGCGGTGCAGACACACCGATCGGGGACTCAGCGCATCGCGGCGTCGATGGGCGAGAGCGCCTTCGCGCGGAGCTGCTCGTAGTACGGCAGGCACCTCCGGTAGACGGCGCGCAGCTGTGCGGGCAGCTCCCGGTCCCTGCTGTGGTCGTGGCCAATGCTGCTCGTACGCTGGGCGGTGTCGTGCCAGCTCGTCCACGACGAGAACTGCGGCACCGGCCGGGCCTCCCACGACAGCGCATCGGGCGCGAAGTCGATGTCGAGCGCACGGCAGTAGGCCCGGATCGTTCCTTCGGGGTCGGCCAGCAGGTCCTCGGCCTGGATCACCGGGACGTGGGCTCCACTGGCCGCGGCCATCTCGTACAGCCGCCACAGCTGTCCGTAGCCGGCCTCCTCGAAGGTGAAGTCTGGGTGGCGGGCATGCAGCGACGCGAGCGCCTTCTCGGGGTCGCGGATCAGCACGCTGTTGGTGAAGTGCGCGACCAGCTCGCGATCCATGAAACCGGCGGTGTGGTACGCCATGTCCTTGACGAACACTCTGCGGTCACGGGGACGCAGGACGTCGGCGAGCACATGGTCGGCGCACAGATCGGGGCGCGGCGCACCGTCGAAGAAGCTGTCGCTGCGGCGTTGGGGGCTGTGGTAGTACGTTCCTGAGAACGGCTCGTGGATGACCGTGAAGTCGTCACGCTCGATGAAGACACGCTCGAAGGCGGTCGACACGGAGCGAGGAACGGCCCACAGCACGATCGGACGTTCGGGAATGTCCGGCACGGGATCCCTTGGCTGTCGCGCGCGATTCGTGACGAGCGTGACCTTCTCCGTTCGTGCCGCAGGAAAACCTGATGCCGCGCCCACATCGTCTCGTGTTCTATGAAATGAGCGGCTCCGTAGTAAACAATTGCGCTTGTCGCTAGACCTCTACTTGTGGTCTGCTTGACGCTGTCCGGGCGCGCAGTTCCTCGCAGGACTCATCTCATTCATTTCATGAAACAGTGAACGAGACCTGTCGATGTGGCGCGTCGCGGTGTGCTCCACCCATGCCGCCACATCGTCGACCAGCTCGGGGTGGTGCACCGCCGGGTGATCGGGTCCCCCGCGCGCGTCGGTGCGCAATCGCCGCAAGCGGAGGGCGATCCGCCGGAAAGCGGCTGCAATGCTGAGCCACGAACGTCGACACCCCCGAGGTCACCGACGCCGACACACGCGACGGAATCGACGGCGCCCGGCGGATCGCAGACGGGCCGATCGACGTTCGCTGCTGTCCGTCGAGAACGCTAACGGAGATCGGGTCGCAGCGTCCGCTTGATGTCCTTGGCATCAGTACCAGATGCAGCTCGTCGGTCGGGCTGGCCTCGAACTCCGGCACCAGATGCAGGTAGAACTTCCGCGCCTGCTCCGACTCGCAGTGCACCAGCAGACCGCGACAACCGATCTCCTCGCTGAGCGCCGCGACCCGCTCGATGACATCGCGCAGCAACCCCCGCCCAGGCCCTGGCCCTCATGCTCACGGTCCACACCGAGCCGAGCCAACAACGCGACTGGCTGCCGGTAGCGGCCGGCACCCTTGCGTAGCCGGGCCGGCGCGTCGGCCAGTTCGATCTGGGCCATCGTCCACGCGTAGCACGCCACGACCTGCTCGCTGCCGGTCGGGGTCACGACGAACACCCGCGTCGCGCCCGTCGCCATCGACTGACGCGCACGACGCACCAGCCACTCGGTCTGCTCCGCCGACGCGCA
>JAHWKT010000100.1:10854-14081 GCA_019347695.1 Actinomycetota bacterium
CCATCGACTGACGCGCACGACGCACCAGCCACTCGGTCTGCTCCGCCGACGCGCAGACGAAGCCGTCGAGGTCGTCGAGGTCGTGGGCCGGCGCGAGTGGTCGAGGAAGCCGGTAGCTCACTCGTCGAACGGCGATGGCCGCTCCATCAACCGGCGAAGACCAGGCAGCTCACGAGCAGGCCGGTCGTTGATCGCATCCCACTCCAGTGCCGCCTCTTCGGACAGCACGAAGCGCTGTCGGTCAGCCAGCACCCGCTGCGCCGCCTGCACCAGGCTCGCCTCGGCGAAGTCGGTCAGGTTGCTACCCGACGCCTCCACCGCACGCTCCACCAGACGCCGCACCTGCGGCGTCGTGCGAAACTCGATGCGCTCTCTCCGAGCACGCGTCGGTGTCGACATCATCCCTCCAGCATGTACGGCCATATGCGGCCAATGAACCACTCACGCCAACGCGGCGCGTGCTGTTGTAGGCACTATCGCGGCCGCTGCGCTCAGCGCGACGGGCGTAGGCTACGACCCGCCGTTCGACCGTGCGATACCCGTGTACCACAGCAGACGTTGTGATACGTTTAACGCGTTTCGTATCATTATAGCCATAGCAAGGGAGGTGTGTACCACTGCGGCTGGATGATTTCACCGCCAGCCAACGCAGCCATGTCGTGCGCGCCGACGGCGGCTCCTGGGCGTTCATGCCCCCACCGCTGCCGCCGGACGTCGAGATGCACCTCGACTTGCTCCGCCGCTTGTCGGCAGCTGACCACGCACTCGGACTTCTCGCCGGCGCAGCACAGACCCTGCCCAACCCGCACCTGCTGTCGCGGACACTGCTACGCCGTGAAGCCGTGCTGTCCAGCCGCATCGAAGGCACGCAGGCGTCGCTGTCTGACCTCGTGCTGTTCGAAGCTGAGGCCAATACCGCGAGCGACCGCGGCGACGTCGGCGAGGTCTACAACTACGTCCAGGCCATCGGACACGTGCTCGATCCCAACCGGCGACTGCCGCTCAGCGTGTCGCTGCTACGTGAGGCACACGCCATCCTGCTCACCGGCGTGCGCGGCGGCTACGCGACGCCAGGGGAGTTCCGTCGGTCGCAGAACTGGATCGGACCACCGGGTTGCACGCTCGGCGACGCGACCTACGTGCCACCGGCACCGGAA
Organism: Actinomycetota bacterium; assembly: GCA_019347695.1. Taxonomy (GTDB): domain Bacteria; phylum Actinomycetota; class Nitriliruptoria; order Euzebyales; family JAHELV01; genus JAHELV01. Next base: position 12,012 of record JAHWKT010000100.1, read on the forward strand.
CGGCTGTGGGACTGCCTCGACCCGTTCGAGAAGCACCTGCACGCAGAGCAACCCCTACCGCCATTGCTCGCCGTCGCGTGCCTGCACTACCAGTTCGAAGCGATCCACCCGTTCATCGACGGCAACGGCCGCGTCGGCCGACTGCTCGTCGTGCTTCTGCTGTCCGACTGGGGGCTGCTGCCCAACCCGCTGCTCGACCTGTCCGCCTACCTCGAACCACGCCGCGATGAGTACTACGCACGACTGCTCGCGGTCTCGACCGAGGGCGACTGGCACGGGTGGCTGCACTTCTTCCTCACGGCCGTCGAACGCCAAGCCACCGACGCCGTCGCCCGAGCCCAGCGACTCCAGTCCCTCCGCGACGAGTACCGCGCGTCCGTCGCCACCGCGCGGTCGTCAGCGCTGCTCGGTGTGCTCACCGACGCGCTGTTTGAGAGGCCCGCGCTGACGATCCCGCACGCAGCGAAGCTACTGGACGTCACGCACCGAACCGCGCGGCTCAACATCGGCAAACTCGTCGACGCCGGCATCCTCGTCGAGGTAGGCCAGCGAGCCCGCAACAAACTGTTCCTCGCGACAGGCATCCTTCGCGCCGTCGAAGGCCACGATGAGCCAAGCAGTCGGCCGCATTCCACGGCAGGATGATCTCACCGCCGATCAAGGATCTTCGCCGCCGCGTCGGTCGCGGAATGGGTGGCCGAAGCCTTTCGTGGACTCGGCGCATCAACACGAAGAAGCACATCGCTACAGGTCAGCCTGGTGCGCGCGGCAGGACTTGAACCTGCACGCCCTCGCGGGCACCAGGACCTAAACCCACCCGGACACGTGCTACCGCGTGCCACCCCGTACCACGGAATCCGGCTGACCGGCCGTCTCGAGGCGATCCAAGTCCATCGCGACCAACTTCGTACCAGCGTGTTCGGGTGCGTTGGTTAGCAAATCCGTTAGCAGACCGTGGGAGGCTGCCATGCTGCGCCACGAGAACGCGAACGCGAGATCCATGTTCATCCGCTCGAGTCGAGCCGGGACGAGAGGCGTCCAGACACGCGCGGCTTGCGTGCTACAGGACGACGACATCGACGCGAACTCGCGCGTGTGCGGCGAGTGCCTGCAAATCGACGGCATCGGATGTGAGTACTTCTACGACATCGTCGCCGGCACCAACTCGCTCAGCCGCGAGTGCAATCGACGCATCGACCACGGAGGCCGCCCGCACCGCCGAACGCAGTTGCACCACACGATCCGCGCCGACGCGGTCGAGTTCGTCATCAACGGCGACGAGCCGGTTCGCGTTCGCCGACTTCGGATCGGTGCGCCGCCATCCCGCCTCACCACGCACGGCCGTCGGCACCACTCGCCGACCATTGGCCGCAGCGATCGCCTCAACCACCACCGCGCGCTTCCGATCGCTGGAGCGCGTGGACAGCAATGCGCGTACCGCCTCGTTGTCCAGCACCAGATGCCGCACCGGCACTCTCACGATCACGCCGACGCCCGGCGTTCGACGCCCACCCTCGCAGCCAGCATCTCGACATAGCCGAGGACCAAGTCCACGGTAGCGTCGACCGCCCCCGACACCGACCAATCCGGCACCTTGTGCTCAACCCATGCCGCCACGTCGTCGACCAACTCGGGATGGTGCACCGCCGGGTGATCCGTCCCCCGCGCGCGTCGGTGCGCAACCGCCGCAAGCTGAGGACGATCCGCCGGAAAGCGGCTGAAATGCTGAGCCAACGCCTCACGACGGGCGAACGCGACGATCCGGTCGGTCAACGCCTGGCTGGTCGCCGCCGTGAAAGACTCATCCATCCCCAAGTCCGTGGCGAGCTGCGCCGCGCGATGCAGCGCCTCGGGCAACCGCACGGAGGTCGCCTTGGACCCCTCCACGGCGGCATCCAACTCGCCCAGCGCTGCAAACAGATCATCCAGCCGGCTCACCGAAACCCTCCTCCACCCGTCACTATGCGGTACATAGTGTACCGCATATCCCCCTTGCAGGCAAGGCCTCGACGGGCGGGCCGGACGATTCGCACAATTGTCAGATAAGTGCGCGAGACAGGACTTGAACCT
>JAHWKT010000101.1:0-6900 GCA_019347695.1 Actinomycetota bacterium
GGTGATTACCGTCGCGGGCCAACCAGCGTGTGGCGGGCCGGGAGCGCTCTGGTCGACGCTGCACCTGGCAGCCCTGGTCATCGCCGCGCGCGATGGCCGGTCGACCATCGAGGGACGATGTCAGTGCCGTGGAACGGACGCGTGCGACGCGCTGCGCTCGCCGTGCTCTGCGTGGCAGCGGTCATGGTGGCGTCGACGCTGCCGGCGGCCGCCGCCGCCGGCAAGAAGAGCCGGCGGTACACCGTCAACGGCGGACCGTGCCGGGTCGACGAGCTGCCCGAGGGTGCGAGCCATCAGTGGACGCCCGCTGGCGAGTCGATCGTGCACCGGGTCAGCTACGGCCAGGGCCTGCAGGACATCGCCTGGTCGTACGGCTTCGCCGGCGACAACGCCTTCAAGCGGCTGTGGGACGCCAACCCCCAGCTGGAGCGCCCCTACCTCGAGCGGCCCGGGATCACTATCCGCATCCCGGCGTGCGGCACTGAGCTGCGCCGGCGCAAGCTGCCGAAGCCGCCACCGCCACCGCCACCGAAGCCCGAGCCGGAACCGGATCCCGCGACCGCCGAGTCCACGCCGTCCGCCGACGCACCCGACGAGCCCCCGCCACCCGAGCCCGCGCCGCAGCCGGAGCAGGCCGCCGCGGTGCCGTCGGACAGCGTCTGGGATCAGCTGGCGCAGTGCGAGTCCGGCGGCAACTGGTCGATCAACACGGGCAACGGCTACTACGGCGGTCTGCAGTTCAGCGCGTCGTCGTGGGCGGCAGTCGGCGGCAGCGGGTTGCCCCACCAACACAGCCGCGAGGAGCAGATCAAGCGCGGCAAGCTGCTGCAGGCGCAGCAGGGTTGGGGTGCCTGGCCGTCGTGCAGCGCGAAGCTCGGCCTCGGCTAGGACGTCACGAGGCCCGGCGCAGCGCTAGTCAGCCGCCTGGTCCGGGGTGGGGTCGCGGAGGTCGATCTCACGCCGCCCCCCGCCGGCGGCGGCCAGTACCTCGCTGATCTCCTCGCCGACCAGCTCGTCGCGTGCGAGCAGCGCGTCGCGCAGCGCGGTGACCAGGTGGAGGTTGTCGGCGAGTCGAGCGCTGACCCGTGCGCTCGCGTCGGCCAGCAACTGGTCCAGCTCGTCGCGGCCGCGGCGGTCCGACAGCACCCTGCCGACGAGGTTCGTCCCGCCGAGGGTGGACTGCTCGACCGCGGCGAGCGAGACCAGCGAGTCGCCCATGCCATGAGCACCGACGATCTCCGCAGCCATCCGGGTCGCGGCCGCCAGGTCGCTCGCTGCGCCGGTGCTGGGCTCCCCGAACACCAGCTGCTCGACGCAGTGCCCACCGAGGGCGATCTCGATCAGCGCCAACAGCTCGCTGCGGCTCCGCGTGTACACCTCGTCGAGGTCGCCGTGAGCGAGCAACCCCAACGACGTCCCACGCTTGATGATCGACAGCACCTCGAGCCGGCGCGTCCCGGCGAGGTGTGCGACGACGGCGTGGCCCGCCTCGTGGGTGGCCACGACCAGCCGCTCGTGCGCGGTGTAGGCCACCGGGTTGGTCAGGCCGAGCTCGGTGCGCAACCGGGCCGTCTGGACGTCGGACCACGCCATGCCGTCGCGTCCGTCGCGCAGCGCGACGATCAACGCCTCATCGAGCAGCCGCTCCAACGTGATCGGCGTGGCTCCGAAGGTCTGTTGCGCGAGCTGGTCACGCAGTTCGTCGCGGTCGAGCTCGGCATCGTGGGCCTTGCGGGCCAGCAGGTAGTCGATCAGGTCCCGCCGCGCGTCCTTGGCCGGCACGTCGAAGGTCAGCCGACGGTCGAAGCGGCCCGGCCGCAGCAACGCCGGATCCAGGCTGTCGGCACGGTTGGTGGCGGCGATGATCAACAGGTTGTGGTACGGCGCCGCCCGCCTCCGTAGCTGGCGGTCGACCGGCAGGTAGGAGTTGAGCAGGTCGACGGTCCAGTTCCACACGCGGACGCCGGCAGCTGGCGTGTCGAACGACTGCAGCTGCACGAGCAGTTCGTTGACCACGCCGCCGGTGCCCTCGGAGCTGCCGAAGTGACTGGTCCGCAGGCCGGTCGAGTGCGACAGCCCGCCCCGCGTCGTGGCGATCGCGTCGATCTCCTCGATGAAGCCGATGGCGCCACCTTCCTGGCGTGCCGCTTTGCGCAGCGCGCGGAAGTAGCTGCGGATCTTGCGCGCTGTCGCTCCGTACCACATCGACTGGAAGCTGGTGGCTGACACGAAGTGGAACGGCACGCCCGCGTGGTGCGCCATCGCCTTGGCCAGATGCGTCTTGCCGGTGCCGGGCGGGCCCTCGAACAGCAGCCCTCTGCGGGGCGTGCCACCGAGCCGATCGCGGTACCGCTGGTAGGCGAGGAACGTGTTCAGCGTCTGGACCACCTCGTCGACGACGCCGTCAAGGCCCTGCACGTCGTCGAGCGTGACGTCGATCTCCTCGGGCCGGACCCGCACGTGTGGCGAGCGACCCGCTGCCAGCGGCATTGCGACCATGATGCCGATCACCACGATCAAGAAGACGGGCAGCAGGATGAGGAATGGGTCCTGCGGCAGCGACGGCAGGGCAAAGACGTTGAACGGTGCGCCGATCGCGATGCGATACCAGAGGAACGCCAGCGGCAGCGACAGCATGGCCGCCAACACCGTGAGCCGTCGGCGCCGTGCCTGCTCGCGCGCGGCGCCGACATCGAACGCCCGTCCATCGATCAGGCTGCCACCGAGCTGTGCCGCCACCGTCGTCATGCGTCGTCCCCGATCCACCCCGCCGGTCGTCCCGGTCCCGCCCGCTCGGACTTCCATGCTATGGCTACAGAGAGTAGCACAATCATCGAATGTGAGGATCTCGATTACGTTCCGTCAGTTCCCTGACGACGCGATCCGCGCCCTGGTCTGACCGTCGAAGACGAACGCGGCGCGCAGGTCGAGGTGCGCAGTCACCGCGTCACCGGCACCGACCCGGGTCGTTGGCGGCACTGCGGCATACAGGCGTGGGCCGCCGCGGCCAGCGCCGCGTGGTCGCAACACCACGGTCGTCGTTGGGCCGAGCGGCTGGACATCGACCACGACCATCGGCAGCCGCCGTGCCCACTCCTCGCTCGCCGCACCAGCGTCTGCTCGCACGGCCGACGACCGCAGACCGACCACAATCCGTTCTGGCGCGCCGTGCCGTCGCACGGCCTGCCGCTGCGACCGGTGCAGCCGTAGAGCGGTCCCGTCGATGTCGACCCACGCGGTGGTGCCGTCGTCGTTGAGGCGGCCCTCCAGCGTGCCCAACGGCGGTGTGGAGAAGAACTGGGCGACGAACAGGTTGACCGGTTCGGTGTACACCTCGAGCGGCGATCCGACCTGCACGATCCGGCCGCGGTCCATGACCGCGACCCGGTCGGCCAAGGCCATCGCATCGCGCTGATCGTGCGTCACGTAGATCGTCGTTATCTTCATGCCGCGCTGCTGTTGCCGCAGTGCGCGACGCACGCGGTCGCGTTCGCCGGCGTCCAGTCCCGCAAGCGGCTCATCGAACAGGAAGGCCCGTGGCGTGCGGCTCGTCGCACGCCCGAGCGCGGTCTTGCGGCGTTCCCCCGACGACAGATGGCGCGGCCGGCGTCGCAGTCGCGACCACAGTCCGAGCACACGCGCCTCGGCACGGACGCGGGCGGATGTCTCGTCTGGGGGCAGGTCGCGCAGCCGGAGTGCGAACCCGAGGTTGTCCTCGACCGTCAGGTGCGACAGCAGCGTGGTGGACTGAGCCACCATCGCGACATCGCGTTCGCCGGGGGAGTGGTCGTTGACCATCTCCCCGTCGATCCTGACCACACCGCGATCGGCCCGTTGGAGCCCGGCGATCGTTCGCAGCACCGTGGACTTTCCCGATCCCGACGGGCCGACGAGGGCGAGCAGCTCACCCGAGGCGACGTGCAGCGTGAGGTCGTCGAGGGCGAGGGCGACACGGGTATCGCCCTCGCCCTCGAACCCGACACTGACCCCGTCGAGTGTGATGTCGACCACGACCAACGCTCCCTCGGCACCACATCAAGCCTACGGTGGCCACGGTCTGCCGGTTGCCGCTCTCAGCTGGCGTACAGCCGACGGCGGAACAGCCGCCAGGCCGCGACGAACAGGATCACCGCCAGTACCGCGAGCAACGTGAGGTGCAGTGGCTGGGTCAACTGGCCTCGCAGCATCTCGTCGCGCAGCAGCACGACGCCGCTGGTGACCGGCAGTACGCGTGCCAGCCAGGTCAACACCGGCCGGAACCGCTCGAGGCTGAGCAGGAACCCGCTGAAGAAGATGCTCGCGAGCAGCAGCAGCATCGCGTACTGCACGGCCTGGCTGTCGGTGTTGGCGGCCAACGCCACGAGGAAGCCCAGCCCGGTCGAGGCGAGCAGGAGCAACCCGATGGTGGTCAAGACGATCGGCCACGAGCCGACCATGGGCACACCAAGGCTGTAGATCAGACCGAGCACGAGGGCGGTGGCGATCACCGCGCCCATGATCGCGAACGCCACGTACTTGCCAATCACCATCTCCGCGGTGGTCACGGGGGCGGCACGGAACAGCTCATTGGTGCCGAGCTCGCGCTCGCGCACGATCGACAGGGCGACGAACGTCACGACCATGTGCTGCACGAGCAGCGCCAGCACGGCCGGCGCATAGAAGTCGACAAGCTGGACGGAGCCCTCGACCACCCGCTGTGCACTGCCCGCGAAGGGACTGACGATGACCTCCGGGCTGAGGGACTGGAACGTCTCCAGCTCCTGTTCGAGGGTGTCGAGCTCGTCGGCCAGCTGGCTGACCTGCTGCGCGTCGATCGATGACGCGTCGTTGGCCTGGCCGAGCTGGTCCGAGCTCGCGGTGAACGCCTGGTACGCCTCGAGCAGCGCGGCGCTCTCCCCCGGACCGCTCGTCTCCTGGATGCCACCGAGCACCGCCAGCGAGGGGCCGAGGGCGAGGGCGAGTCCCGCCAGGTCGCCCTGCGCCAGCTGGAGCTGCTGCTGGGCGTCGCCGTCACCTGACAGCTGCTGGTTCAGCGCGTCGACGCTGGCCTTGGCGGCGGCCAGACGCTGGTCGACGTCGGCCGACTCCTCCTGCCCACTGCGCACGAGCTCACGGAGTACCTGCTGGTTGATCTCGTCGACGCCGGTCCGCGTGAACAGCTGGATCGCCTGCGTCTCCAATGGGTCGATCTGATCGTGGTAGACGTTGACCTGCGCCTGCTCGCCGCCCCGGATCGTGCCTTCGGCGTTCTCCGGGAACACGAGCACCATCTGCACGTCACCGCGCCGCAGCCGCCGCAGGGCATCCTCCTCGTCCTGCTGGACGCCCTCGACCGTGAGCCGCTCGCTCTGCGCCTGCGCGAACTGCTCGACCTCCTGCGCGATCCGACTGTCGGAGGGCACGACGAAGATGGTCTTGACCGCCGGATCCTCCTCGCGCAGGCCGCTGCCGAACAGCAACAGGATCGCGAATGGTCCCAGCACGAGGCTGACCATCAGGCCTGGCTGACGCAGCACCTGCATGATCTCCTTGCGAACGAACGCGCCCGTGCGGATGATCCGTCTCACGAGCGCGTCTCGCCGGTCCGGTCGTCGCGCTCGACCAGCTCATCCCAGTCGCCATCGGACGGTGGGTCCGACACCGAGATCGCCGGCTCCGCTGCCTCCTGGTCTTCGAACGCGTCCGACACGCCGGTGAGCTCGTTGGGCCCCTCGGACTCGACGAGCTTGACGAACACGTCATCGAACGGCGGCAGGTAACGGTCGACCGACTCGACCGGCACGCCGCGCTCATCGAGCCAGCGCTGCAGCTGCGGGATGACCGGATCGGCGTCGTCGACGGTGATCCGCATGCCCCTGCCGTCGACCCGTGTGCGCTGCGCGTGGAGCACGTAGTCGAGCCGCTGCACCTCGGTGATCATATCCTGTTCGATGCGCTCGGCCACGATCAGGTCGATGACCTCGCCACCGTACGCCTGACGGCGCAGACCTTCGGGTGTGTCGATCGTGAGCAGGCGCCCCTCGCGCAACACCCCGATCTGGTCGCAGTAGGCGGCCTCGCCGACGTACTGCGTCGTGACGAACAGGGTGCGACCCTCGTCGCGGAGCGACTCGAAGTGGTCCCAGAACTTGCGACGCAGCACCGGGTCGATGCCCGTGGTGGGCTCATCGAGGAACAGCAGCTGCGCCTCGTTGACCAGTGCTGCCGCGAGCGAGAGGCGGCGCTGCATGCCACCGGACGCCTCGCGGAGCCGCTTGCGTCGGTGGTCGGTGAGCTCGACGAACTCCAGCACCTCGGCGAGCCGCGCGCGGCGACCCCACGGCATGCCGTAGATCGACGCGACGAAGCGGAGGTTCTCCATGATCGACAGGTGGGGGAACAGCACCGACAGCTGCGGCATGTACCCGATGTTGGCGCGCTCGCGCTCACTGAAGTCACCCGGCGACTTGCCGAACACGCTGACCGACCCGCTCGTCGGCGTCTGCACGCCGGCCAGCAGCCGCACCGTCGTGGTCTTCCCCGAACCGCTGGGACCGATGAACCCGAAGATGGTGGCCTCCTCGACCGCCAGCGTCAGCTCGTCGACTGCAACCTGCGCACCGAAATGCTTGCTGAGGTTCTCGGTGTGCACGATCGGGCTGCCCGCCCCGGGGCGCTCGGCTGCATCGTGCGCGGTCGTGTTTGTCATTCGGCGACGTCTTTCGCTCCGCTACAACGGGTGCGGTGTACCGCTGCCGGAGCAGCCGGTACAGTCGAGTCTCGTGTGCCCCGCCGCCGCAGGACAGAAACCGACGGGCCGACGAGTGCGACGGGTGGCCGCCGAGCTGTGACGGTCCTGATGCAGCATACGCAACCCGACTTCCCGTGGAGGACCGCGACATGACCTCAGACAGCGACAGC
>JAHWKT010000101.1:7000-14056 GCA_019347695.1 Actinomycetota bacterium
GGTAGGTCGTCGGTGTGACCTCAGACAGCGACAGCGGTAGGTCGTCGGTGTGACCTCAGACAGCGACAGCGGTAGGTCGTCGGTGTGACCCAGACGCTCACGGGCACGGTCGAGCTGCATGACCCGGCGCTGCGGCGCTTCGGCCGGATCATGCGCGCCGTGGGGATCGTCGGCGTGCTGGCGGGGATCGCCGCCATCGCCGCGGGCCTGTGGCTGGTGCAGGATCTCGACGTGCTGCTCGGTCGATCGCTGCGGCTGACGACCGAGAGCCTGACCGCCGTCGACTCCTCGCTGACGGTCGCCGTCGACACGGTGGAGGTCGTGGGCAGCGGTCTGGCCAATGCCGAGCAGACGTCGCGGGGCCTGGACGCCACCCTCGTCGATGGCGCGGACCTGCTGGACGAGACCGGTCGGATGCTGCGTGGTGATGTCGCGTCATCGCTGGAGTCGGTGGAGCGCACGATGCCGGCGCTCATCCAGGTCGGCGGCACGATGGACTCGACGCTGCGTGCGCTCGCGCAACTGCCGGTCGGTGTCGAGTACGACCCCGAGGAGCCGTTCGACGAGACACTGCGGGCCCTCCAGAACGACCTTGACGGCCTGCCTGAGGATCTGCGCACGCAGGCCGACACCGTCGACGACGCCGGCGACAACCTGCGCCTGGTGGGCCGCCAGGGCGCCGACATCGCCACGTCGATCGCCGACGTCCGGACCAGCCTGACCGAGGCGAGCGATGTTCTCGGCGACTACCGGGCCACGGCCGGAGAGGCGCGCGACCTGATGGCGCAGACCAGCGACGATCTGGATCGGCGCCTGCTCGTGGTCCGGATCCTCATCGTGGTCCTCGGCGTGGTGTTCTGTGCCGGGCAGGCGCTGCCGCTGTACCTCGGCCATCGACTCGCCGAGGCGCGGGCGACGGTCGCGCAGGTCGACGACGACGGCACGCGAGCGGAGCTGCGGTAGCGGTGTCCCGTCCGCTCGGACGCGCGTCCGACCGCTACCGCAGCCCGAGCTTGCGACTGCACGAGGGCCACGCACCCCACCCCTGGCGTGCCTTGAGCAGTTTGCCGCGTTTGATCTGCTCGGCGCGGCTGGCCCGGTGCGGGTAGCCGGTCCCTCCCACGGCCCGCCACGACGACAGGCTGAACTGCAGCCCACCGTAGTAACCGTTGCCGGTGTTGATCGACCACCGCCCGCCGGCCTCGCAGGCGGCGAGCCGGTCCCACACGCCGCGAGGTGGTGCCGCCCGGCGCCGTTGCGCCTCGCGCGCCTTCCTGCGGCGCTCGGCCTCGCGTGCCTCGCGTGCCTCGCGTGCCTCGCGACGACGTTCGGCCTCGGCAGCCCGCCGGCGCTTCGCCTTGAGCTGGTCGGCGAGGGTCGCCCGCGGCACCAGGTCCAGGGTCCGGGCCATGAACAGGGCGAGCTCGCCGCGGCGCACCTGCTGGTGCGTGCAGAATCTGGCGGCCTTGGTCGTGCAGCCGGCGGTGATCCCCGCGGCCGCGAGTCGATTGATCGCGTCCTCGTGCACGCCGGCGACGTCGGTGAAGTAGCCGTCGTCGGTCGGTGGCAGCTCGGCGATCCGTACGAGCAGCGTCGCCATCTGACCGCGTGAGAGGCGATCGCCGATGCAGTAGCTGTCCGGGGTGCAACCCTTGGCCACCCCTGCCGCCGCGAGCCGGTTGATCGCGTCCTCGTGCCGGGTCTCGTCGTCGTCGGAGAAGTGGTCATGCTCGGCGCCGGGCAGATCGAACCCCGCGCTGAGCATGGATGCCGCAGCCCCACGCCCGACCGCATGGTGCGGACAGAACGTGTCGGCGGTGCAGCCGGTCACGGCGTCGCGGCGCGCCAGTGCCTCGATCGCCGGCTCGTAGGGTGTGCCGTCATCGTCGCTGAATGCCGCGTCCGCCAGGGCGGCGGGCGCAGGCAGCACCAGCGCGGCCGTCAACATGCAACACACCAACCAGCGCAGCAGGGTCATCCGGCGTCTCCGACGTCGTGATCGCTCGTAGAGCTCGCGCTCATCTGGTCCCGACGTCCGCCGGCCGCCCGTCACCATGTCCGAACGGACAGGGGACACGCCTGGGCGCGGTAGCGTCGGACGGATGCAGATCGACATCCATCCCGACGTCAGGTCGGCCCTGTCCGGCGGACGTCCGGTCGTGGCACTCGAGAGCACGTTGATCGCTCACGGCCTGCCGCGACCGTCCAACCGCGAGGTGGCCGCCCGCATCGAGGACCGGGTGCGTGCGTGTGGCGCGCAGCCAGCGACCGTCGCGGTGCTCGACGGCCGTGCGACGATCGGTCTGGATGACCGGCAGCTCGACCGGATCGGTGCCGACGACGTCGTGAAGCTGAGCGAACGTGACCTGGCCGTCGCGGCGGTCAAGGCCGTCGACGGTGCGACGACCGTCGCCGCCACCGCCAGCCTCGCCAGCCGCGTGGGCATCCGGGTCTTCGCGACCGGCGGCCTCGGGGGCGTCCACCGCGACGCCGACCGCAGCTGGGATGTGTCGGCCGACCTGACCACGCTGGCCCGCACGCCGATCGTCGTCGTGTGCGCCGGCGTCAAATCCATCCTCGACGTACCCGCGACGCTCGAGCACCTCGAGACACTCGGCGTGCCGGTGGTCGGCTATTGCTCCGAGCGGTTCGCCGGGTTCTACCTGGCGGACTCGGGCCACCCCGTCCCGTGGACGGTCGACGACGCGCCCGAGATCGCACGCATCCACCAGGCGCAGCGGGCCGTGGGCTCGTCGGCCGGGCTGGTGGTCGCCAACCCGCTGCCACCGACCGAGCAGCTCGACCCCGGTGTGCACGACGACGCGTTGGCCAGCGGCATGCGACAGGCAGCCGCGGGCGGCGTCCGCGGCGCGGCGCTCACACCGTTCCTGCTCGATCACTTCCACCAGGTGACCGGCGGCCGCAGCCTCGACGTCAACGTCGAGCTGGTGCTGCGCAACGTCACGCTCGGCGCCGAGATCGCCGCCGCGCTGGCATCGTGACAGCGTCCGCGCCGGCCGTGGTGGTCGTCGGCGATCTGATGACCGACGTCACGGTCCACACGCGCGAGCAGGTCATCGCGCGTGGGTCCGACACCGCCGCCACCATCGTGATCGGTGACGGTGGCGCCGGCGGCAACGTCGCCGCCGGCCTGGGCTGGTGGGGCGTCACGGCGGGACTGGTGACCCGCGTGGGTGACGACGCCGCCGGACGCGCGGCCGTTCGCCGCGTCGAGCAGACCGGCGCACGGGTGCATGCCCAGGTCGACGCGACCGTCGCCACCGGCACCGTCATCGCCCTCATCGACGGTGCCGGCGATCGGACGATGCTCACCGACCGTGGAGCCAACCGTCGGCTTGCTGTCGACGGGCTCGCCGACCACTGGTTCCGCGACGGCGGCCACCTGCACCTGTCGGGCTACATGCTGTTCGAGCGGCCCGCACGCGTGGCCGCCATCGAAGCGCTGCGTCGCGCCGCGACGGCCGGCATGACCATCTCGGTGGATCCGGCGTCCTGGTCGCCGCTGCAGGCGTTCGGTGCCGAGCAGTTCCTCGCGCACACCGCGACAGCGGACCTGTGCCTGCCGAACGCCGACGAGGCACGGGTGCTGACCGGTCTCGACGACCCGACCGCCGCCGCCCGCCACCTGGGTGCCCGCTACGGCAGTGCCGTCGTGACGTGCGGCGCCGACGGTGCGGTGTGGTCCGACGGCGATGTCGTGCGACGCCAGCCCGCCGATGCGGTCGAGGCCGTCGACACCACGGGTGCGGGCGACACGTTCACCGCCCGCTACCTTGCGGCGCTGGTTGCGGGTGCGACCCACGCCGACGCCCTCGCGTTGGCAGTGCGCAGCGCCACCGGCGTCGTCGGCGGGTCCGGCGCGCGCTGGTGACCGCTGGCGCGCAGGCCGGCAGGCTCAGGCGGCGTCGCTCGCCTCGGCGATGATGCGCTCGGCGATGTGGTCGGGAACCTGCTCGTAGTGGCTCGGGCTGATCTGCAGACCGCCGGCACCGCTGGTCAGGCTGCGCAGGTCGGCGGCGTACCGCACGAGCTCTGCGCGCGGTACGTGGGCGACCACGAGCGCGGTGTTGGGCCCCGCCCGTCCACTGCCCTGGATGCGCCCGCGCCGTGACGACAGGTCGCCCATCACGTCGCCGGTCAGCGCATCCGGCACGTCGACGCGCACCTCATCGATGGGCTCGAGCAGCACGATGCCGGCGTTGGTGGCGGCGTTGCGGAACGCCAGCGAGCCGGCCATCTGGAACGCGAAGTCCGACGAGTCGACGCTGTGGTGCTTGCCGTCGAACAGCGTCACCTCGACGTCGACGACCGGGTAGCCCGCCAGCACCCCGGCCGCCATCGCGTCGACGATGCCGCGTTCGACGCTGCTGATGAACTGACGTGGGATGACCCCGCCGACGATCTTGTCGTGGAACGTGAAGCCGACGCCGCGCTCGGCCGGCGCCACCCGCACCTGCGCGATCCCGTACTGGCCGTGGCCGCCCGACTGCTTGACGTGCTTGCCGATGCCCTCGGCTGTGGAGCGCACGGTCTCGCGGTACGCGATGCGCACGGACGCGGTGTCGACCGAGACGCCGAACTTGCGCTGCAGGCGCGACTGGACGACCGTCATGTGCGTCGGACCGTAGACGGCCGCCACGAGCTGGTTGGTCTCGGCGTCGCGCACCAGTCGCAGCGCCGGGTCCTCCTCGGCGATCCGCGACAGGGCGCTCGACAGCTTGTCCTCGTCGCCCGCGGTGGCCGGTACCACCGCCACGCGGAAGTAGGGCTCGGGAGGCGGCGCCACCGCTGGCATGGCCGTCGAACCGTCCACGTCGAGCAAGTCGTTCGTGCGGACGTCCTCGAGCTTGGCCACGGCGACGATGTCGCCGGCGGGTGCCTGCGTGACGGGCTCGGTGTTGCCGCCCTGCAGTCGGAACAGTTGGTGCAGCCGCACCTTGTCACCCGTGCGCTGGACCCGCAGCACGTCATCGGCGTGCAGCGTCCCGCCGAGCAGCCGCAGGATGTTGATGCGTCCCACGTACGGATCCGACAGCGTCTTGACCACCAGCGCCGCCGTCTGGTCACCGGTTGCCTGCGGTGCGGGGCCCTCGGAGATTACGAAGTCGGCCAGCAGCTTGACCCCGATGCCGGCGGCGGCCGACGCGCACAGCACAGGGAAGAACCCGCCGCTGGCGATGCCCTCCGCGAACACCTTGCCGAGCTCGGCCGCCGCCGGCGTCTCGCCTTCCAGGTAGGCCATCAGCAGGTCGTCGTCCTGCTCGACGATCGCCTCGACCAGGAACTGCCGGTTGCGGTCGGCCTGGTCGCGGCGCTCGTCGGGCACGTCGTGCTCAGCGCGGCCCTGTGGCGTCTTCTCGACGGCGACGAAGTTGAGGAGGTCGATCACGCCGGTGAATCCGGCGCCCACGCCGATCGGCATGTGCACCGGTGCGAGCGCATTGCCGCAGCGCTCGCGCAGCGCGTCGATGGTCGCCTGGTAGTTGGCCTGCGACTTGTCGAGCTGGTTGAGGACGACGATGCGGGGAAGTTCCAGCTGGTCACACGCCGCCCAGAGGCGATCGTGCTGCGGTTGCACACCCGCGGCGGCGTCGACGACGAACAGCGCGACGTCGGCCGAGGCCAGCGCGGGGTAGGCGTCGCCGATCGCGTCGTCGCCGCCTGGGGCGTCGAGCACGTTGATGTGGTGGTCCCGCCAGCGCACCCAGCCCACACCGAGGCTCAGGCTGTTGCCGCGTTCACGCTCCTCCGGCTCGGAGTCGAGCAGGCTGCCACGGCTGCTCTCGCGGCCACCGAGCGAGATCAGCGCCTCGGCCAGCGTCGTCTTGCCGGTGCCACCATGACCTACGAGCAGGACGTTGCGGATTCGTTCGGTGGCCGTGGTGGCAGCGGGCATGCGGCGTCCCCGATCATCGGGCGCCGGCTCGGTTGAGCCCTGGGCACCAGCGGGCCGGCCGGCGCGGTCGGTTGATCGTACGAGGTCGCGACGCTGTCCGCGAGTCGATTTCTGCGCGCTCCGATCACTACCGGGCCGCGGCGAGCGCACCGACGCGCCGCCGCAGCCGGAACACCACGGCGTGCATGCCCCGCAACCGCAGCGGGCTGATCGTCTGCCCGAGCCCCATCCGCTCGGCGAGATCCTCGGGCACGGCGAGCACGTCGTCGACGGTCCCGCCACGCAACCCGTCGGCCAGGATCCCCGCGAACGCGCGGGTCGTCGGAGCTTCCGGTGGACAGTCGAACCACAGCGAGACCCGTTCGTCGTCGACCTCGGCGTGCAGGAAGAACGGGGTCTGGCACTCCACCACCTGCTCCATGTCCGAGCTGTCGAGGTGCGGAGGCAGGGATGGCAGCGACTCGGCGAACTCCAGCAGCAGCTCGATCCGCAGGTCGTCGGGTGCGGCGCTGAACTCGTCGACGATCTCGCCGAGCCGGCCGGGCAGCGCGTCGCCGCTCATGCCCGGCCTCCCACGGCGGGTCGCTGCCCGCAACCGTTCGCGGTCCGGGCCGGCGCAGTGGCGCTCACCATCACTGTCACTCCTGGGTCCTGGTCCACCGTGCGGGGTGCGGACGGACATGGTTACCGTGCAAACCGGGGTCGGGGTCGGCCGACCACCTCCTACTATGGCGTTTGCCACGCGCCCGGCACACCGCCCGCGGCGCAGCACGGGACGGATCGCCGCCGGCTGTGCGGATCCGTACCTCGGCAGTCCACCAAAGGAGCCCCGGTGACCGCGCCAGCAGATTCAGATCCCACACTGCAGCAGTACGCCGACCCGGACCGACTGGTCACGACACAGTGGCTGGCCGATCACCTCGAGGACTCGGAAGTGGTCGTGGTCGAATCCGACGAGGACGTGCTGCTCTACGACACCGGGCACATCCCGGGTGCGGTGAAGGTCGACTGGCACACCGAGCTGCAGGACTCGGTGACCCGCGACTACCTCGACGGTGAGGCGTTCGCGGAGCTGATGTCGTCGAAGGGCATCTCCCGCGACCACACCGTCGTCTTCTACGGCGACAACTTCAACTGGT
>JAHWKT010000102.1:0-6691 GCA_019347695.1 Actinomycetota bacterium
AGCGCGATGGCGGCGTGATCCAGGCGCTCGGAGATGCCCGGCTCGATCCGCCACCGCCACGTCCACGGCGTCACGGCGTCAGGTGTCGTCTGCCGCTGCCGCTCGAGGTCGTCGACGGCATCGGTCAGCTCGCGGACCGCCTGCGCGGCGCGCCGCAGGTGGTCCTCGGGATAGACGCCAACGCCTGTGTGGTCGCGACGCCAGTCGCGGTCGTGGTAGTTGTCGAGCACGGTGGCCAGATGGCGTCGGCACTGTGCCAGCTCGCCGCGGCGGAGCCGTTGGATCGCCTGCCGCTCGGCGCGGGCGGTCGTCCACACGCGCAGCAGCTCGCGGAGCCGGTGGTTGCGCACCGGGTGCGCGGTCGACCGCAGAAACCAGGCTGCCGGCCGCTTGGTCAGCCGCAGCCGGTCGGCGATCCAGCCACCGGCGGGAAGCGGCGCGTCGAAATCGAGGGCGGCGAGGTGTCGGATGTCATCCGCGGCCGCGACCATCTGCTCCACCTGCGCGATGGCGGTCGACCGGCGCATCCGCTGGTCGGTCACCGGACCACCCGCAGGCGTGTGTTGCCGGCGGGATCCGCACCGGTGAGGTCGCGGCACCGTCGGCGCAGGTGGTCACGATGCCAACCGGGCTGATCGGCGGCGGCGAACACCGCGACGGCGAGATCGCGGTCGCCGGCGTCCAGCGCGGCGCGAGCCATGGCGTCCACGGGTCGCCAGTGGTCGCTGCCGAGCAGCGTCGCGGTCTCGACGAACCGGTCGAATTTGCGCGTGGCGATGTGCAGCCAGGCCAGCTGTTGGCGCGCCTCGTCGGCTTGGTAGGTCAGGTGCAGGGCACGGAGCTGCGCGTCGAGGTCGCGCAGGTGCGCCACGATCACCGGCGTGTGCACCGCGCCGGCGTGCACGAACGGGCGGGTCTCGGACTGGAAGCCCAGGCCGTACGGCTCCCAGACCACCAGTTCGCAGATGTCCCGCCAGTACACGTCCGCTGGGACGCCTACGGCTTCCCAATCCAGGCCGAGGTAGGTCTCCCAGGCGTCGGAACGTAGCTCACCGATGACGCCGTACGAATCGTCGGCTCGGTCTGCGAACTCCAGACCTGCCGTATGGAACGCCCGGTACAACGCGACGCGTTCGGGTGGTGACCGGCGCGGCCCGTCGAGCCGCTCAAGCCGGTCCGACAGCTGTTGCACCTTCGAGAACGTGCGGCCCTTGGTGATGAACGATTTGACCTCGACGGCGGCGCGGAACCGGTCGTAGGACGTGGCGGGCGACACGGGGAACGCGTCCCAGCTGCCGTAGCGGGCCCGACGCTGCAGACGCACTCGCGGCGTGTCGATCATCGCGTCGGTCAGCGCGCGCCCGTCGATGCTGTGGCGCGCCATCTTGTTGCGGGCCTTGGCCACGATGCGCTTGTCCCCGAGGGCGTCGTCTGCGAGGTCCGCGGGGCGCCGGTGGCCGTGTCCTCGCCGGCGCTCGGCTGATGGTTGCTCCTGCGGCCCGCAGGCTCAGCGGCTGGCGATCAGGTCGAGCAGCCTGGCGACGGTGCGCCAGTTGCGCACGGTCATGTCGACGTCGCTGGCGCGTCGGCTCACGTCGTCGGCGAGGCGGCTGCGTCCGATGCCGTCGGGCAGGTGCAGGTACAGCACGCGGTCGCGCGGCGTCAGCTCCTCGGGAGCGTAGTCGTCGGGCTCGACGTCGAAGACGGACGGGTCGGCGGGCTCGGCAGACAGGAACGCGACGTGCACCTTGGTCGGGTCGGCGTCCGCCGGCTCGGAGTACGGGTTGGCGGCAGCGACGGCGGTCAGCTCGTCGGCCGTGCGGATCATCACCGTCGCCGTGACATCGAGGTCGTCGGACAGGCGCTGTGCCAACTCCCGTCCGATGTCGTCGGCGTCGGTGCGGTCGCTGCTGAACACCGCGTTGCCGCTCTGTAGGTAGGTGCGTGGGTCGCTGTGACCGAGATCGGTCAGCAGCGCGCGCAGGTCGGCCATGGCCAACCGGTTGTGGCCGCCGACGTTGACGCCGCGCAGCAGCGCCACGTAGGTCGTCATGCGTCACCTCTCGTGTCGGTCGCGGCCGGCCGCTGGAGCGTCGGGTTGACCAGGGCAATGGCGGCGACCATGGTCCCCACGGACACCACCACGTCGCCGGCGTGCAAACCATGGCCGCCGGCACCCAGCAGCACGGGGCCCTGAAGGAACCACTGCCCCGCCATCAGGCCCACGGTCAGGACGATCAGGTACGCGGCGACGGCGATGCGGGTGAACGTTGTCATCGCTCCACCATGCCGCGCGCATCCGCGAGCGGCGCGGCGTCGCTGCCCGGTCGTGGTCCGGTCAATCGCGGATGCTGATCAGCCACATCGCCAGGACGTTCATGACGCTGTCACGCGCGCCGGTTTGCGCGGCCGCCGGTGCTGCACGACCACCAGCGCAGCACGGTCTCGGCAACGGCCCGTGGACGGGAAACTCAGTCCTCGCCGCTGCCGTATGGCCGGGTGATGATCTCGAGCAGATGGCCTTCGGGATCCTCGAAGTAGACGCCACGCCCGCCGTCGTTGGTGTTGATCCGTCCCGCCCGGCGCCGCCCCGGATCGGCCCAGTAGGCGAGTTCGCGCGCGGTGATCCGCGCGAAGATCTCGTCGAACTCGTCCTCGGTGACGAGGAACGCATAGTGCTGCGACGTGATCTGCCCATCGGTGGCCATGAAGTCGAGCGAGACGCCGTTGGCGGCTTCGACCACCATGAACGGGCCGAATCGCGTCGGGCGGGGCAATCCGAGGATGTCGGCCATGAACCTCGCCGAGCCCGCTGGATCGCGGGCGGCCACGATCGTGTGGTTCAGCTGCGCAGGCACGGCGTCTCCTGACGGCTGTTTCGACGTCGGTGTGCACACTACAACCACGTCGGCCTCATCGGCGTCCGAGGCGGGTGACGTCGGCGAGGGTGGCCCGTCGGGTTGACGGCGACCGTGAACTCCTTTGACAGGTCGCGGACCTTCGCAAGATCCGGCGGCGGTGGTGGTGCGTCGTCGAAGATGGCCGGCAGACGCGACGCCCAGAGCTGCGGGGCGTCCAACACGATTGCGCCGGTGCACGGCTGGGGGTCGTCGTAGGGCAGCGGGTACACCCGGTGACGCCAGGTGCCGTTGCGCTCGCCCAGCAGCGCGCGTGCCGTCACCAGTGGCGCCGGGTCGTCGCGCCGGACGCCGTAGAGTTCGGGCACCGTGATCAGAACCTGGTCCGGCTCCATGGGGTGGATCAGGTGGGCCAGCGCGGCGGCGATCACCTCGGCCTGCTCATCGAACAGCGACGGCGTCTGGATCACGACGGACGCGACGCCGCCGTGGAACACAACGCCGCGGTGTCCGGCACTGCACGGTCGCGCAGCAGCGTCCACGCCTCCGCGAGCAGCCACGCGTCGACGTCACTCCACCTCTCGATCAGCGGACTGTGTCCGGTCGGGTCCTCGGTCGGTACGGGCATGCGTTCGCTCCTGGGCACCCGGGTCGTGGAAACGGGTCCGCCGGCAGCATGCCGCGGCGGTGCCCGGGTGGTCGGATTCGCCCGGTCCGGGCTGTGGACAACCTCGTCATTACCGAGCTCCTCCGCCGCGCGACCGAACGTGCCGGTCCGGGCGACGGCGTCGAGCGCGATGAGGTGTCTGATCTCGAAGTCCCGAGCGGTCACCATGATCATCAGCTCCGCTAATCGATACCAGTAAAAACTATCGCTAGTCGTGATGCTAAGCCGAGCATATCGTTGCGGATGAAGGAGGACATCATGAGGATCAACGACCGCTACCTGTACCGGATCGCCGACGACATCGACCGCCACGGCATGGGCGCGGTCGAGTGCGATGTCGAGGCGATCGTCGACCACGCACACCGCGCCGGCATCATCGGCGCCGCCCTGTCCGTGCTCAGCGACACCCGCGAGCCGGAGATCGCCCGTGCCCGCGCCTTCGGCGTCGTCGCCACACGCCTGTCGCAGCACGGCCGCGAGTCCGCAGATCCCGTGCGGATGCTGACCACGATCCGCTGATTCCAGCGCCTCGACGGGTTCCACAGCGCACACGACCGGTGGCCTCCAACCACCGGTCGTCGCATTGCAGGTGCACGTGCGTGGTGACGGCTCACCCATCGGTCACGGCGATCACCCGGTCGACCTGTGACGGCAGCATCGTCGACGCGGTGCGCGCAGCGCGTGTCGGTCTGCGTCGGTCAGCGCCGCGGGTCCCGGTCTACAGCTCCCGGTGCCGGGCTGCGAGCTCGACATAGTGCTGTGCGCCACCGGCGATCAGCTCGCGCTCGGCGTCGCCTACCTCGCGGCGCACCTTGGCGGGCACGCCGGCGACCAGTGAACCCGGGGGGATCTCGGTGCCCTGGGTGACCACGGCACCCGCGGCGATCAGCGAGCCGCTGCCGACAGAGACGCCGTTCATGAGCACTGCGCCCATGCCGACCAGGACGTCGTCGGCGATCCGGCAGCCATGGATCACGACGCGGTGGCCGACGGTGACCCGGTCGCCGATCTCCAACGGGTAGCCCTCGTCGGCGTGACCGATGCAACCGTCCTGGATGTTGGTGTCCTCGCCGATCGAGATGTCGGCGACGTCGCCGCGCAGCACCGTTCCGTACCAGACCGACGACCGTCGGCCCACCCGCACGCGGCCGATGACCGTTGCGCCAGCGGCGACGAACGCGTCGTCTGCGATCTCGGGCGTGTGCGTCCCCAGGGACACGATCCGTGCGCCGGTCTGCTCGGTCTCCTCCTGCACGCGTCGCTCCCCACGCCCGACATCCGATGGCGGGTGGGATGCTAACGCGCGACCTCAGTCCGCGTCGGTGGCGACGAGGTCGCGCAGCTCTGCGAGGTAGGCGCGACGACCGGCGGTCGCGTGCCCGGTCCGGTCGTCGGCCACGTCACGCTCCTCGATGAGGGCCCGGCGGATCACCATGTCGAGCGCCTCGTTGGGGGTGTAGCCCAGCTGCTCGACGAGTGCGATGTCCTGTCCACGGTCCATGTCGCACCACCTCCCGGCGGATGCTGTCCGTCAGAGAGAATACTCTCCGAGGTGCTGATTGAGCACTGTGTGATATTCACTGTGCCCGTGCTGCGGATGTGCGCGCTTGGTCATCGGGACATGCGGGACAGGTCAGGGCTGCCAGCCGAGCACGGTCGTGCCGTACCACAGCACCCCGGCGATCACGGCCGCGGTGGCGAACGGGATCGCCAGCACGACGGGCGGGTTGGACCACCGGAGCCACCAGGCGGCGATCAGCCCCAGCAGCCACAGGCCGTGGATCGTCAGCACGCCGGCGCCGGGTGCGATCAGGCCGATCGGCAGGATCGGGACGAACAGCAGCAGGTGCAGCGCCAGCCCGGCGATCATCATGGCGCGATCGCGCGGCAGCAGTGGGTCGTCCGCCGCCCGGGCGCGCGGCGTGATGCCGACCAGCACGGCGGCGACCACCAGCACCACGCTCGGCAGGATCCGCGGCGGCGGCTTGAGCCCCATCAGGTCGGCGAGGTAGAGCCCGAGCGCCACGATCGCCAGCACCGACGCCACGATGCGACGGGTCCGCTGGGGTGATCCGGTCGCCTCCGTCATCGACCGGGCATCGAGATCGGGCCGGTCGCGGTCAGCGGGATCGTCAGCAGATCCTCGAACCGGGGACCGTGCGGGGAGGACCGGTCGGCGACGAGCGCGAGCTCGCGCGCGGTCCACCGCGCGGAGACGGGCATGCCCGCCAGGCGCGCGGGCACCCGTCCGCGGGCCAGGACGACGTCCGCATGGAACGGCTGCGGGTGCGTGACCGGCACGAGGTCCTCCGTGACCTCGAACACCACGGCGGCGAGCTCGTCGAGACCAGCCACGCGCGCGCCGAGCCACTGACCGCCCAGTCGGCGGGTGGCGGGGCCGAGCACGCACGACGGCGCCGGCGCACCGCCGAGCTCGCGTTCGAGCACGTCGCGCAGCGGATCGATGACGGCGGGGTCGACGTGACCGAGCGGGCGCACCTTGACCATCCACTGCGGCGGCGACGACCAGTGCACGCCGGGGACGCTGGGGCGCTGCAGTGCGGACAGCGTGGCCACGACCTCCGCAGGAGGCCAGACCGCCACCGCCAACCGCACCATCTCGGGCCGTCCCTGCCGTGGGTCCCGGCCCGCAGGTCACGACGTGGTCGCGGTCCGGGTGTGCTCGGCTCCACCCTGCCACCGGTCGGGCACGGACGTCGTCAGGCCTCCGCTCCGTCGGGCGCGACCACGGTCACGGTCCCCTGCATCCAGCCGTGCAGCGTACACCGGTACGGGTACGTGCCCGGCGTGGTGAAGCGGTGCTCGAACGTGCCGTCGCGCTGGACGGGGCTGGAGAACCCGTCACCGACCACGTTGTGGTCGTTGTCGCCCTGCCACGTCCAGGTCAGAGTGTCGCCCGCGGCGATCTCGGCATCAGCCGGCTCGAACCCGTTGTCGACCACCCGCACCGTCGAGGTCGCGGCGGCCGGACCGGGCTGGCCGGCGAACCGGGCCGCCACGCCGCAGCCGGTGAGGACGAGGACCGTCACGAGGACGGCGGTGAGCCGGAGGTATCGTGTCGTGGTCATGCTTGGCATGGTGAACGTTCAACCTGGTGAAGGATATGCGGGACGACCCCCAACCCGACCCCGAGGACGGCTCGCGG
>JAHWKT010000102.1:6791-13966 GCA_019347695.1 Actinomycetota bacterium
CGACGGCCGCGGTCAATTATGGACATCGCACACGCCGTCGGTGACGACGAACCGGGGGGCCTCGCGGGGCGGCGCATGTGCATCGCGGAGGTCGTCGACGCCTGCACGATGCGGCATGCGGATCGATCCGGACCTGCTGCGCTGGCTGCGCGACGAGCGCGGCCTGTCGGTCAACAAGCTCGCGAAGATGTCCGGGGTCTCCGTCGAGGTGATCACGGCCATCGAGGACGGTCGCTACCGCGGCAGCCCCGACTGTGCGCACAAGCTGGCCGACGGGCTCAGCGGTGCCGGACATGGCGAGCCGGTGCGCGCCGACGACCTGTGGGTGCCCGAGGACAAGGGACGCTGAGCGAGCGGCGCCGACTGTCGAAGGCGATGGCGTACCACCTGCGGCACGGCGAACGCATCGCGCTGCTTCCCGGCGGCTGGGCGCGGATCGACGCGCTGCTCGATGTGCTACCGGGGCGAGCCTCGCGGGACGCGGTCACGGAGGTCGTCGCGTCGGGCGACAAGCCCCGCTTCGAGCTGTCGCACGACGGCGCCCTCATCCGTGCGCGCTACGGTCACAGCCGCCGACGGATACCTGCTGTTCCGCGCGGCATGTGGCTCACCGACGTCGTCCCGCCCGCCTATCTGTCGGTCGGGCGACTGAGCCTGCTCACCAACCCCTGTGGACAACCTGTCGACAACGGCGCCGCCGGCGCTCCATGCGCGCATCCCGCACGCCTCTCGGCTCACGGTGTGACGCGACGACCAGGACGTTGACCAGCGCGAGCTCAACCGCGCCCTGCGCGCACGTCGGCTGGCGGCGCTGGATCGGCTGGCACCTCTCCGGCACGTGCCGGGTCGCGCTCGGGCTGTGTGCCGGCGACCGAGGCGTCGAGACGTCCGAGCAGATGCAGAGTGACAGCGGCCAGCAGCGCCAGCGCGCTGGCGAGCTCGACGATCTCCTCGACGGTCTGCTCAACGCGTTCGGCGTCGGTCGTCCACGTCGTCGGGTCGATCGAGTCCATGCCGACGGCGACCACGGCAAGGCAGACACCCAGGAGCAGGGCGCGGCGGGCACCTACGTCGGTGCCGATGGCTCGCCACACCATCGGCAGCACCGCGAGCCCGACCAGCCCGACGGCGAGCAGCAGGAAGTCGCCGGGGCCGACCCATGGCAGGAACGGCACTGTGACGTCACGGGGCGCCAGCACGCCGTCGCGCAGGCGCTCGTGCAGCGCGAAGCGCTCGTCGATGGCGAGCGCAGCGAGGCCGGCGGCCAGCACCAGCCATGGCATCGCGCCCGGGCCGGCACGGCGGTCGGCCGGGCCGGCAGCGTCACCGCCGCTCGAAAGGGCATCGCCGCCGCCGGCCGCGTCGGTGGCCGGCGACGCCAGCCGCAGCAGGTGGGCGGTCAGCAGCGCCGCCACCGCGGCGAGCACCAGCGCAACGCTCTGCAGCCACGTCATCGGTGTCTGCTCCGGAGCGATCCAGACCCACCACAACGGCCAACGGGTTGCGGCGAGCAGCGCCGGCGCCAGCAGCACCACGACGCCGAGCGACACCACGACCCGTCGCCGCGCGCGCAGCGTCGTTGCGCTCACGGCGCGACCACCAGCTCGTCGTCGCCGTCGACCACCCGGTCCCAATCGGGCGCGGGGTGGCTGCCATTCATCACGGGCCTTCCGTTCGACCAGGTCACCGCGTCCAGCGGCCGGCCCTCGATGACGGCGAGCAGGTGGTGGGCCCACATCCGCCGGCCGCGGTCGAGCACCTCGTCGCGCCACCAGGCGCTGTGGGCCGTCTGCAGCACCCGCCCCTCCGCCAGCAGGTCGCCGTCGATGGTGGGGTCCAGCACGACGTCATCGACGGCGTAGCCACGCACGGCGCCGGCACGGATGGCGGCCGTGACCGCCGCGGTGTCGACCAGCGCGGCCCGCGCGACGTTGATCACGAATGCGTCACACCGCATCTGGTCGAGCTCGTCGAGGCCGATAACCGCGGGGGCGTCATAGGAGTGGCTGGCGCAGACCATCACCGCGTCGGCCTCCGCCAGAAGGCGTTCCCGTGTGGTCATCGCGATGCCCTCGTTACGTGCCGTGTCGGTCGCGGAGATGCTGTGGTCGTAGCCGATGACCCGCATCCCGAACGCCGCCCCGAGCTTGGCGACGCGGGTGCCGATGCGGCCCACCCCCAGCACCCCCATCGTGCGGCCGGCCAGCTCGATGCCGCGCAGGGACGCGGCGGCCGGGGCGGCACCGCGGCTGCGGCCATGGGCCAGGTGCAGCCTGGTGGCCATGCTCAGCAGCATCGCCATGGCGTGCTCGGCCACCGCGTTCGTGGCGTAGTCGGGGAGCACCGTCAGCCCGATGCCGCGCGCCGCGAGCAGATCGACGTCGATGTGGTCGTAGCCCGTCGCGTACAGCACCACCGTCCGCAACGCGGGCAGCGCGTCGAGCAGCGCGGCGTCGAGGGTTGGCATGCACGCGTTGGTCGTCGCCAGGATCTCGGCGCCGTCGAGCAGGGCGGCGGCCTCGGCGGCACTCGGGCCGTGCTGCAGCTGGTGATAGCGGACATCGGCCACACGCTCGAGCCGGACGACGTCATCCCACGCCAGCGTGCGCGCCCCCTGACGACTGAGTACCACCACAGGCGTCACATGCCCTCCGCTGTCGCTCGGTCCCGTTCGGATCGTTCGCCGTGTGCATGTGCGGTGTACCGCGAGGTGCGATCATCACCGCCGTTCGTGCTGTTCGACGAGGCGACGTTCTGCGACACCATGCCAGATCCTTCGGGCATTCCGTGTGCATCTGGTGTCATCCTCGACAAGTGCCGCGCGCCGATGGTTGCACGCGAAGATGAGAACACCTCTCATGGTGTGCGTCCCGGCTCAGCGCCCGCGTGTTTTCGGGCCGCAAGGGCGACGTACAGTGTCCGGTCGTACACGTTACGCGATCCTCGTCCGGAAGGTGCGTCGGTCGACGACGATCCACGGCTCCGTTCAGGTTCCCGCAACCGCAACTGACGTCCCACCGGCTCCGTCGACCGCGCCACGCAGTCCCATCCGGAGGTCGTCCGTACATTGGGAGCAGTCGGCGAGTGGGTGCGCAGATGGCCACGGGGGGCGAAGCGCGGTTCGAGTTCCGTGTCTGGGGCGAACAGCTCGATGCCGTGAGCGACCGCCTGCGCGCTGTGTCGGAGGCCGGCGAGCTCCGCGAGAGCGCCGCTCGAGGGCCTGGTCGGTCAGGTAGTCGACCAGCACCTTCGGCTCGGGGGCCGTGACCACGACGACGTCCCCGCCGACCAGGTTCTTCAGGCCCTCGGGCGTGTCGAGCGCGACGATCTGGCCGTGGTCGATGATCGCGATGCGGTCACAGAACTCGGCCTCCTCCATGTAATGGGTGGTCATGAACACCGTCACGCCCGTCTGCTCGCGGAGGCTGCGGATGTGCTGCCACACCGAGCGCCGGGACTGCGGGTCCAGCCCGGGGGTCGGCTCGTCGAGGAACAGCACCGCCGGCACGTGCAGCAGCCCGCGGGCGATCTCAAGGCGGCGTCGCATGCCGCCCGAGAACTTCTCGACGATGCTGGCCGCCCGGTCCTCGACGTCGACCAGGCGCAGCGCGCCGTCGATCCGTTGTGGGCGTTCGGCCCGGGGCATGCCGTACAGCACGGCGTGGAACTCGAGGTTCTCGCGAGCCGTCAGCCGCTCGTCGAGGCTGGGCTCCTGGAACACGATGCCGATCCCCCGGCGGACCCGCGCGTCGTCTTGCCCGCACCGTTCGGTCCGAGGAACCCGATCACCTCACCCTGCCGACCGAGAAGGTCACATGGTCCACGGCGACGAAGTCGCCGAATCGGCGGGTGAGGTCCTCGACGACGATCGCCGGTCGGTGGTCGGCAGGCATCGACGCACATCCTATGGACGCCGACCGCCGATGAGCTCTGCCCTACTGCGCCAATCCCGCCAGTTGGCCGGCAGGGCGGTCCGCCGCCGTGCACCGCGACCGGGGTGTAGGGTCGACGGCACCGCATCATGCACATGGGAGGGAGTGAGCTGTGCAGAGCGTCGCGGCTGCGGTCAGCACCCGGCGTCGTCGCTGGACCGTGGGTGCGGCCGTCCTCGTGGTACTCCTCGTCGCGGCGAGTGCGTCTGCGGCGCTGGCGCAGGCGACGCAGCTCGGGGGGAAGTTGCGCGCGGGCCAACAGATCCTGATCCCCGAAGGTGACGTCGTCGAGGGCGACCTCTATGTGTCCGGTGGGAGCGTGCGCGTCGAGGGCACCGTGACCGGGGACCTGCTCGCGTGGGCCGGCCAGGTCGACGTGACGGGACAGGTGGACGGGGATGTGATGGTCGCCGCGGGTCAGGTCGATCTCGCCGGCGAGGTCGGCGGCGACGTCCGGGCGGCGGGCGGGCAGCTCAACATCCCCGGGACGATCGACGAGGATCTGTTCGTTGGCGGTGGTCGGGTGACGCTGTCGGGTGAGGTCGGCGAGGATCTGGTCTTCGGAACGGGTCAGATGGTGTTGAACGGCACCGTCGGTGGCGACGTCCTCGGGTCCGCCGGTGCCTACACGCGAAACGGGACCATCGGCGGGACCGAGAACGTCACCATCGTCGAGGCCGAAGAGCGTGCTCCGACGGTCGCCGACCGGGTGCTCGACGCACTGCAGCGGTACGTCAGCATTCTGGCGCTGGCTGCGCTTGCGCTGTTGTTTGCTCCGCGCGTGATCACCGACCCCGTCCGCACCCTGCGGCGGCGGCCCCTCGCGAGCCTCGGCCTGGGCGTGCTGTCATTGGCCGTCATCGTCGTCGCGGTCGCCATCCTCATCCTGATCGTGGTGCTCCTCGCGATCATCCTCAGCTTCCTCGGCCTGGGGGACCTGGTCGCCGCGCTCATCTACGCGGTGGTCGTCACGCTGGTGGTCCTGAGCTTCCTGCTGTACCTGGCCATCGCGTTCGGTGCGCCCGCCATCGTCGGCGTGGCACTCGGCGACATGGTGATCGGCACGACGTCCACCGCACGACGTTGGTGGTCGCTGATCCTCGGCCTGCTGGTCGTCGTGGCCGCCACCTCGCTGCCGATCGTCGGTGGCTGGGTGGCCTTCTTCGTCGTTCTGTTCGGGTTGGGCGCGATCCTGCTCGCGCCGTTCTCGCGGACGACGGAGCAGAGCCCTGAACCGGTCGAGACGCCCTGACGAGCGTGCCGGATCAGTGTCTCGGCACCCTCACGACGTCGTAGTCGACGGACACGATCGGGTCGCCGAGGAATGGAGGCGGTGCGACGTCGAAACGCGCGTTGACGACATAGACACGGTTGCCGAACCTGGCTGCCGTGGCGGGCACGCGAAACAGGTCACTCGTGATGGTGTCGACGACCTCACCCGACGCGAGATCCGGCTGGAGCTTCACGACGGCGACCGTGTTCAAGAAGTTCTGCACGACGTACAGCGTCCGGCCGTGCAGCACGATGCCGTCGCCGAAGGGAACGGTGGCGCCGCCGAGGTCGATCTCGGTCGCCTCGCCGGTGACGGGATCGATGCGGTAGAGGACCCCGAGGGTGGAGTGGACCGCGATCAGCGTCCTGCCGTTGGCCGTGGCGTCGATCCCATTGAGGTTGATCGGCAGCTCGCCCACGTCGACGAACCGGAAGTCACCGTCCAGGGAGATGGCACGGGGTGGGCCGGCCGGGGCACCCCGGTTGGTCAGCGGGACCGACCAGAGCTGATCCGCCAGCGAGTCGGTGATGTACAGCGCGTCGCGGGTGACCACGAGGTCGTTGATGAAGGCGCCGTCGATGTCAATCTCGTGGATCAGGTCGCCGGACGCTCCGTCGAAGGCGAACAGCTTGGTTCCGTCCTCGTCACCGCCCACCGCCCACAGCAGGCCGGACCGGTCGTCGTACTCCAATCCCGCGAGGAACCGGTCGGCGACGCCCGCTGCGAGCACGGCACCCTCGCCGGTGCGAAGGTCGCCCTTGTACACGGCGCCGTCGAGCAGGGAACCGACGTAGAAGTCGTGGCCGGTGCCGACCTCGATGCCCTCGGGATAGAAGCCGTCCGGCAGCGGGATCCGCTCCGGGAAGGTGGTCGCTGTCGCGGGACTGCCCGCACACAGTAGACCGATCACGAGCATGGCGATGGCGAGCACTGGACGTCGCATGGTGAAGCTCCCGCACGGCTGCCACATGAGTGTGCGTTGACATCGGTGGGTCCGTCAAGGTGGCTACCAGGTCCGCAGTGCGGCTCGTGCGAACATCACGCCCTCGTCTGTCGGCTCGGCACGCCGACCGAACATGTCCTTGTCGGCGAACACGCCGAGCCGCCGCAGCACGTCCCGTGTGTCCCACGCCGCGTGCGCCGCGGCCATGGGCGTCAACGGTGTCCCGTCGCCGCTCGTCCACCCGATCGCGTCGAGCACCACCGCGATGGTGTCGTCGACCTCGTCGACGTCCGCGACGTTGGCCGCGACGGCCAGGAGCAGCACCAGGCCGGCCTGCGTCTGGTGCGCCGATGTTGAGCGCGGCGGCATGCGCTCCGCCAGCTGCCACCACAACGCGACCGGATCGTCGATGACGGCGCGGCCGCGGGCGGTCAGCAGACGGCGTCCCCGGGACCTGCGCAGCAGGCCGGCCCGCTGCGCCGTCTCGCGGAGGTTCAACACCGGCAGTGTCAGATCCTCGCGGTTGCCCTTGCCGATCCACTCGTCGGCGAGGCCGAGCTCCTCGAAGGCCGCGGCCACGTGGGCCGGCGGCAGGTAGCCGGCGCTGGTCAGCTTGATGCCGTCTGCGCCGACACGGCGGAGCAGCCACGTGTAGGGGCGGACCATCTGTGCCGCGGTGTCGGCGCCGATGTGCACGGGTTCGTCCAGGCCCGCGCGGGCGATGAGTCGTCGCAGTCGACGTGTGCCATCGGTCGCTTGGACCGCGTCGACGAGTTCGGCGATCTTCTCCGGCACCGTGTCGGGACGTTTCCCGTCGTCGAGCCCGATCGCGGCGAGTGCCGCGTTGATCTCGTCGAGGTCGAACGGCGTGGGCTCGAACATGTCGGCGTCGATGTCGTCGCCGTAGATGTGGACGAACTCAGCGGTCGCCTCGGCGTGGTCGGGGTGCGTCGGATCCTGGGCGGCGACGATCGTCTGATAGCAGTGCACGCCGCCGCAGTCCTCGGGCGGACCGGGACGCCGTCCG
>JAHWKT010000103.1:0-7235 GCA_019347695.1 Actinomycetota bacterium
CGGTGTGGTGATCGACATGACCAGGCGCGCCGCGATCCGCCGCTTCGAGCCGGCGGGTGGCCTCGTGCGGGCAGACGGTGGTGCCACGCTGGACGAGATCCTCCGGGCGGCGGTGCCGCACGGCTGGTTCCTCCCGGTGACGCCCGGTACCAGCATGATCACGGTCGGCGGCGCCATCGCGGCGGATGTGCACGGCAAGAACCATCCGACGGCAGGCAGCTTCCGGCATCACGTGCGCGGCTTCACGCTGCTGCTGGCGGACGGCACGCACCGCTGGGTCACCCCCGATGACGACGACGTCTTCGCAGCCACGTTCGGCGGCATGGGCCTGACGGGCATCGTGCTCGACGCCGAGATTGCGCTGCGCCGCATCGCCACGACGCAGCTGCACACCACCACGATCATCACCGGGGACCTGGACGCCACCCTGTCGGTCCTCGACGCAGCCGACGCCGAGTACCGCATCGCCACGCTCGACCTCATGCGCACTCGCAACCTGGGCCGCGCCATCGTCGAGACCGCCGATCACGCCGACACCGGCGACGACAACCGTCCACCGCGCTTCGCTCCCGCAGCGCGACTCACCGTGCCGCCGGGGGTCCCCGGTGGCCTGCTCAACCGCGCGTCGGCGCGCCTGGCGAACGAGCTGTGGTTCGCGCGAGCTGCACGCCGTCCGCGCCACCAGCTGGTCGAGGCGGCCGGGTTCTTCTACCCACTCGACGCGGTCGCGCACTGGAACCGCCTGTACGGTCCCCGTGGCTTCGTCCAGTACCAGGTCGCCGTGCCCTGTGGCGCCGAGGATGCCATCCGAGCCATCGCCCGACGGTTCGCACAGACCAGGTGTCCCACCTTCGTCGCCGTGCTGAAGCGACTCGGTCGGGGCGCCGGGCTGTTGTCGTTCCCGATCGACGGTTGGACCGTGGCCGTCGACATCCCGGCAGGCGTCGCCGAGCTCGGCAGGCTGCTCGACGACTGCGACGAGATCGTCTGTCAGGCGGAGGGCCGGGTGTACCTGGCCAAGGACGGGCGGCTGTCGGCCCACCGGCTGCGGCGGATGTATCCCGAGGTGGACGGCTGGCGGCGCATCCGCGACCAGCTCGATCCGCACGGCCGGTGGCGTTCTGATCTGGGACGCAGATTGGGGTTGTGTACGTGATGAACGATGCACTGGGAGTGCCGGCCACGGTGGTGCTGCTCGGCGGGACGTCCGACATCGGGCGCGCGATCTGCGGTCAGCTGGTCGCCGCCGGCGCGCAGACGCTGGTGCTGGCCGGCCGCGACGGCGCCGCGCTCGACGCGGCGGCCGAGCGGTTCGGGTCGACGGCGAAGACGCATGTGGTGGCGTACGACGCGCGCGACGACGGGCGGCACACGGCGGTGGTCGACGAGATCGTCGGCCGCGTCGGCGATCTCGATCTGGTGATCTGCGCGGTGGGTGTGCTCGGCGATCAGCAACGGATGGCCGCGGACCCGCAGGCGGCGGCGCAGGTCATGCACGCCAGCTACGTCGGGCCGGCCGCGACGCTGCTCGCGGTCGCCGAGCGGATGCGCCGACAGGGTCACGGCCGCATCGTCGTGCTGTCCTCGGTCGCCGGCGAGCGCGTGCGTGCCGCCAACTTCATCTACGGATCGGCCAAGGCGGGCCTCGACGGTTTCGCGCTGGGACTCGGCGACGCGCTCGTGGGCACCGGCGTCGAGGTGCTCGTGGTGCGGCCCGGGTTCGTGCGCAGCCGGATGACCGCGCACCTCGACGACGCTCCCTTCGCGACGACACCAGAGCAGGTTGCCGTCGCCACCGTCCGCGCGCTCGAACGCGGCGACGACGTCGTCTGGGTGCCCGGCATCGTGCGTTGGGTGATGGCTGCGCTGCGGCATCTGCCACGGTCGCTGTTCCGCTGCCTGGCCGCCTGACGACGCGTGCCACCTGGTCGACGCAGCGCGGTGACCGCGATCGTCGCGGTCGTCTGCCTCGCCGTGGTCCTGCACGGCCTGCAGCTCGCGAGCCTGCGCCGGATCTCCCACGACGACACCATCAGCTTCCTGGCGGCCACCGGGCACCAGGGCGAGTACCAGCGGGTCGTCGACAGCGGCCTGGCACCGGTCGCGCGGTGGGTTCCCGCCAGCCGCTGGCAGGCGTTCACGCAGATCGAGCGGCCGTTGCCACTGCTGACGATCGCCCGCGACCTGGGCCACCACGACATCCACCCGCCCGTCTACTTCTGGTTGTTGCACGTCTGGAGCCTGCTCGTCGGGGTGTACCAGTGGACGGGTCCGGCGCTGAACGTGCTGCTGCACGCGCTGACGGCGGTCGTGCTGTGGCGCCTGGCACATCGCATCTTCGGCGCGACGCTGCCGGCATCGGCGGTCGCGGGGATCTGGCTCACGCTGCCCGCGGTCGTCGAGACGGCGGCCTCCACCCGCCAGTACAGCCTTGCGGCGCTGTTGAGCGTGCTGCTCGTCTCGGCGTTCCTGCGCGCATGTGACGCCCCGACGCCGCGAACCCTGCTCGCCGTGTCGGCGTGGACCACGCTGGGCATGCTGACGCTCTACACCTTCGGCCTGCTCGTCGCCGGCCTCGGCATCGTGGCGCTGGCGGACGTCGGGTCGCCGGTCCGCCAACGATCCGCACTGCGCCAGCTCGGGGCGTTCGCCGTTGCCGGCGTCGTGTTCCTCGCAGCCCAGCCGTGGCTGGGCGAGGCGCTGGCACGCCAGCGCGCGCAGGCCGAGCCGTTCAGCGTCGCCCGCCTCGCGCTGCGCACGCGGTTGCTGCTCGGTGAGCTGCCGCAGTTCGCCGTCGCCGACATCGCCGGGCTGCCCGCGATCGCGGTGCTGATCGTCACGGTCGTGCTGGCCGTGTTCGCGTGGCGCGCCCACCCGGCCGCGCGACCGATCGTGTGGCTGGCGGTCTGGGTGCCGGCCGTGATGGCGGTGCTCTACCTCGCGGCGATCAGCCCGGGCGCGGCCTACCAGGCGCGGTACTTCAGCATCGCGCTGCCGTGGGTCGCGTTCCTTCCGGTGCTCGCGTGGCCGATCCTGCAGGTGCGACCCGCGGTGCTCGCGGCGACCGCGGTGTTCGCCGTGGCCGCGATCTTCAACGTGTCGGCGGCGCTGCGCGCGGCCACCGCACCACCGGCGGCCACACTCGAGGGACCCCGTCCGGCGGTGCTCGACAACCTCGCGCGGGGCGTGCTACTGCGGATCCTGTGGGACGCGCCACCCGACCTGCCCGTCTACGCCGCCGATCAGGCCTCCCTGCTGGCAACCACCGACCGGTGGCTGCGCTGTGACGACGGTCTGCCGTGTCATGACCAGCCGCTCACGCTCGCCACGCAGGTGCAGTACGAGGCGACGCAGCGCGGCCAGCAGGCGCTGCTCGACGCCGCGCGCCGGGTGCGTCGCGTGTCGCCCGCACCCGACATCGGGCTGATCGCCGACCGCTACCGGCTGTCGGCACCCACCGCCGCCGCGGCCGTCCCCCGATCGACCACGTCATCGGAGGACGGGACGAGCCAGCCGGGCGGCTGATCACGGACGGCGAGCACGATCACCGCGAGCAGCACCATCCCACGCAGCACCGCCGCACCGGCCAGCACGGGATAGGGCGCCGACGGCGAGACGCCGAGTCGCCAGCCCAGGTACCAGAACTCGGCCCAGTAGACCAGCAGGTCGGCCCCCATGAAGGCCGCCAGCGGCCACGTGCGGCGCACGGTCAGCACCAGCAGCGGCACCAGCCACAGGTCGAACTGCGGCGAGTACACCTTGTTGGTGAGCAGGAACCACGCGAGCAGTGGGGTCAGCAGCAGCCACTCGCGGCCGGCGTGCCGGCGCCAGCCGGCCCACACGATCACCGCACCGCCGATCGCGAACAACACGGTGCCGCCCAGGTTGCGCTGCTCCAGGCTGGTCGACAGCACGCCGAGCTCGTCGACGACCGTCCATGAGGCCGCGAACGTGCCCAACCGCTGCTGGGAGAACGTGTAGAACTCCGCCCACCGCCGCGGCGCGGCCAGTGCGACCGGCAGGTTGACGAGCAGCCACGCGACGGCGGCGCCACCGAGCGTCCGCGCCGACGCATGCCAGTCCCGGGCACGTGCCGAGGTCAACAGCAGCAGCGGCAGCAGCAGCGCGGGAAACAGCTTCGCGGCCGCGCCCAGTCCGACGGCGGCGCCGGCGGCTGTCGCGTTGCTGCGGCGGTGCTGGTCGATCGCCGCGACCATGAACGCCATCGCCAGCAGATCCCAGTTGTGACCCAGGTACAGCACGAGCGGAGGGGCGAGCGCCCACCACCACAATCGACGAGTCGGAACCCCCATCCGGTGGAGGAGCACCAGGATCCCGACGGCGAGCGCCGCGTTGACTGCGGTCACCGTCGCCAGGAACGCCAGCGCCGAGCCGCCGGGTCCGACGAGTGCGCGACTCACCGCGCCCTCGATCCAGATCTGGGCGCCCGTGAGCACCGGGTACTCCAACGCGGTGTCGACGTAGGGCACGGCGCCGGTGGCCACGTCGCGGGCGGTCCAGAACGGGACGACGTCGGTGTAGCAGCCGGTGATGTACTGCTCGCCGCCGCTCCACCCGCCGTCGAGGTAGCAGTGCGACTTGAACGTCCATGCCGCGACCAGGACCACGACGGCGACGGCGAGCACTGCGGCCGGCACCGGCCCGCGGCGCGCGGGGGGCTGCCCATGGTGCTGGTGCCTCATTCCGACAGACTTTCGATCGGGCGTTCGTGATGGCGACGACGGACGCGTTACGCTGCGGCGCAGCTGGACATGACCACATCATCCATCGAACACCTCCCCACCGCCCGGTACCGTGCGTCGCACGGTGGCCGGGCTGCGGTTGCCGTCCTCGACGCGACCCTCGCCGAGCTCGAGGACCGAGGCTATGCCGCCGCGTCGCTGCGAACCATCGCGGCGCGTGCCGACGTGCCGCTGGAGACGGTGTTCGCAAAGTGGCGCTCGAAACAGCATCTCGTGCAGGACGCGATCCAGCAGCTCGCGTGCCGGCTGCCGACGCCCGAGACCGGGGATCTGCGCAGCGATCTGCTCCAGGTCACCGAGGCACTCGGCGAGCTGCTCACCTTTCCGGGTGCAGCCGACGTGCTGCGGTGCCTGCTGGCTCCGGCCGGGTCGGATGGCGTCTCGGCCGGGTCCACGCGGATCGGTCTGCTCGCGGAGCCGCGTGCGGTGATCCGTCGCATCGTCGAACGCGGCCAGCGCCGTCAGCAGTGTCCGACGCGGCTGCATCCCGGCCTCGTCGCCGATGCGATCGTCGGGGGGCTTCTGTACCGCGTGCTGATCTCCGGTGATGCGCTCACCCGACGCACGACCGCAGGGCTCGTCGATCTGCTGCTCACCGACGACACCTGACAGCGTCAGGAGCGGCCGGTCTCGAGCGCTTCGAGCAGCGTCGCCTTCGCCTGGATGAAGCCGCTGCTGGTGACCAGACCGGTCCTACGCGGCCACTCGAACTCGACCGGCAGCTCCTTGACGATCCTCGCTGGGCGCTCCGAGAGCACGATCACCGTGTCGGCGAGCAACAGCGCCTCCTCGACGTCGTGGGTGACCAGCAGCACTGTGCGGGGATCGTCGGCGAGCACCTGCTGCAGCCACGCGTGCATGTCCCGGCGCGTGATGGCGTCGAGCGCGCCGAACGGCTCGTCGAGCAGCAGCACGTCGTGCCCACACAGGAACGTGCGGAGCAGGGCCAGGCGCTGGCGCATCCCACCGGACAGCTCCGCGGGCCAGGCGTGCTCGAAGCCGTCCAGGCCGAAGCGTCCCAGCAGACGCCGCGCCCGCGCCTGGGCCTCCTGCCGCGGCACTCCCGCGATCTCCGCGCCGACGGTGGCATTGCCCAGGGTGCGGCGCCATGCCAGCAGCAGGTCGCGCTGGGGCATGTAGGCGGTACGCCCTGGACGCCCGACGACCGAGCTGCCGTCGATCCGCGCCTCGCCGCCATCGGGCACCAGCAGTCCTGCGAGGATCTTCAGCAGTGTGCTCTTGCCGCACCCGCTGGGTCCGACCAGCCCGCCGAACTGGCCGGCTCCGATGTGCAACGACAGGTTGTCGAGCACCGCGACGTCACCGAAGCGATGGGTGAGACCCTCGACGGTGATCATCCGCGCTCGGACGCCGATCCGGCTGCATCGTGCGGCAGGAACTCGTTGGTCCACGCCGCTGCGACATCGATGTCGTCGGTGAGGATCCCCGACGAACGCAGGAACTCCGTGAAGTCCTCCCACACCTGCGCGTCCTGCACGCCCCACGGACCGTCGGGTGCGTAATGGTCCGCCAGATACATGGCGGACTCCCGCACCAGGTCCTCGTCGAGCTCGGGCGCGGCGGCGAGCAGCGAATCCGCTGCCGCTTCCGCATCATCGATCGCCGTCTCGTACCCTCGTACCGTGGCGGCCAGGAAGTCGCGCACGACCTCGGGCTCCTCGGCGATCATCTGCTCGGACGTCGCCAGCACCGGCGTGTACCAGTTGGGGATGCAGTCGAAGTGCTCGGCGAAGGGGATCGAGGTGGTGTCGAGGCCTGCCTGTTCCAGGCGGATGCCGTCCCACCCGTCGAAGATCCACACGAAGTCGTAGAAGTCCCGTTCGAGACCGGCCCGGTAGTCGACGTTGCCGACCTCGACGAAGTCGACGGCACCGGGATCGCCGCCGTCGCACTCGACGAGCGTCCGTACGAGCTCGGTCTCCAGCTCACCGCCGAAGCCGCCGTACCGGTGGCCCGCGAGGTCCGCCGGGCGGTCGATGCCCTCGTCGGCGAGCGCCACCAGGCTCGAGGTGTTCTCTGCGATGATCGCCGCGATCGACACGACCGGCGCGCCCTGGGCACGTGCCGCGGTCAGCTGCTCCTGCACCGACACGGCGAATTCGGCGTCGCCGGACGCGAGTGCCGGCAGCCCACCCTGCTCCCCCGGCTGGATGATCTGGACGTCGAGCCCGGCGTCGGCGTACCACCCGTTGGCCTGCGCCACGTACAGGCCGGCGTGGTTGGTGTTGGGCGTCCAGTCGAGCATGACCGTCACGTCGCGTGCCGCGGCTGCACCGTCGCTGTCGCCCGACGGCGCTTCGGTGGCCGCGCTGGCCGGGCTCTCCGTCCCCGCAGCGTCGCCGTCGCCCGAGCCGGCCTGGCCGCAGGCGGTGAGTACGACAGTCAGGACGAGCAGCAGGATGCGCCTGATGGGCACGTGATGCGACCTACCGCTGGCGCTATCTGAGGTCA
>JAHWKT010000103.1:7335-13838 GCA_019347695.1 Actinomycetota bacterium
GTGATGCGACCTACCGCTGGCGCTATCTGAGGTCACGTGCGCTCCTTCCGACGAGTGCGTTGGGCGTGCTGCCAGGGGGCCGCGAGCCGCGCCAGCAGATCCACGGCGCCGAACAGCGCGACGCTGAGCACGACGATCACGGCGACACCCACGAAGACGCGGTCGACCCGAAACGACGCCTGCGAGCGTGTGAGGAACAGCCCCAGTCCGCTGCTGGCGCCGACCCACTCGCCGATCACCGCGCCCGCGATCGCGTAGGCCGACGCGATCCGCAGGCCCGAGAAGAACGCCGGTGTGGCGCTGGGGATCAGCACGAGCCGCAGGATGTCGCGCCGCTGCGCGCCCATGCTGCGCAGCAGGTCGATCTGCTCGTCATCGGCGCCGGCCAGTCCCTGCGCGGTCGAGATCGCCACCGGGAACAGGGCGATCAGGGCGACCACCACGATCTTGGGGGTGAGCCCGAAACCGAACCACAGCACGAGCAGCGGTGCGAGCACGACCATGGGGATCGTCTGACTCGCGACCAGCAGCGGATAGGTCAACCGCCGGAACCACGGCACAGCCCACACCGCCACGGCCAGCGTCACCCCGGCCAGGGCGCCGATCGCGATGCCGACGAGCGCCTCGGTGCCCGTGGTCGCGATGTGCTCGCCGAGCAACGGGCGGACCTCGCCGAACGCCCGCACGATCGACGAGGGCGGCGGCAGGATGTACGCGGGGACGGCGAACACCCGCACCGCGACCTCCCAGCAACAGAGCAGCACGGCGATCAGCGCTGCCGGAGGCAGCCAGCGGCCGACGCGGAAGCGGCGCACGACAGGCACCTAGCGGAACGTGCTGACGAGGTCGTCGATGTGCGGGTCGTGCGCCGCACCGGAGCCCTGGGCCACCTTGATGATGGTCACGACCGACAGCGCAGCGGACCGCACGCAGGTCTCGTGGACCCGTCGCAGCAACGGCCACACCACGTCCGGGTCACCTTCGACCGTCGTACCGAGCGCACCGACCTCGTAGCGCAACCCCGAGTCCTGGATCTCGGCGATGGCACGCTCGACGTGCGCGTAGGGCTCGTCGTCGGTACCCGGCGGGGTCGGCAGACACTGGATCTCGACGATCATCCGCTCGCCTCCCGACTCGGGGTGTGCTGCCTGGCGGGTGACGCCGCAGGCTGCTCGTCGCCGGGCCGCACCACGAGCAGCGTGCCGTCGGCCACCGCAACCGACGCGGGTCCACCGACGAACTCGTTGCTGACCCCCCGGCTCGACAGCGACTCGAGCACCGCGTCGTCGAGGTGGTAGCGCAGCCCGTCGGTCGTCACGCCGATCGCGGGACCATCGACCGCGAACAGCGACACCACCGCACCGGGGTCGCCGGTCATCGTCAGCTGCGACCAGACGACGTCGACCCGCGCCCGCCCGACGTGGGCGCGCACCTGCAGATGCGCATATCTGGGGGATGCGAGCACCAGAACGTTGGCCAGAGCGTGGTCCAGCCGACCGCCGCCTCCCGACACCACGACGACCCGGTCGGCCGCGGCGTCACACGCTCGTTCGAGCGCGAGCACGATGTCGGTCTGGTCCTTGGCGCGAGGATGCCGTTCGATTTTGACGCCGAGCCCGTCGGCGAGTTCGCGGTCGACGCTGTCGAGGTCGCCGATGAGCAGGTCGGCCCGCAGGCCCAGACGTTGCGCCGCGTGCAGCCCGGAGTCGGCGGCGATCACATAGTCGAAGGTGGGCAGCTCACCGGCCATCGCGCGGTCCACCGGGTCACCGCCGACCACGACGCCCACGGTCCGCCCGGTGCCGGAGCTCACGTCGCGCCCTCCCTTCGCTGGCATTACCCAGATCAGGTTCATGCGGGTCGGCGACGCGGTTGGCCGAAGCCTCCAGCCGCCCTCTCAGCCCGGTTGCCCCGAGCTCCCCGGTGGTGTGTCACAGAACTGTAGCAGGACGAGCACGGCGTCGACGAGGCGCACGAGCCGCGCGAAGAACGGGCACGGCCGACGCCATGCCCGTTCCCACCGCTCCGGGGGTGGGACTCGAACCCACAGCCATCGCCTTAACAGGGCGCTGCTCCGCCTATTGAGCTACCCCGGAATACGTGGTGCACCATGAGCCTAGCAGCCACCGTCCCGAAGCTCCGGCGCCGCGTCGGTGCCGAACCAGGCCGACGGGTCATGCAGGGCGGTGACGAGACCCATGATCCGTCTATGGGTCCTGCTGCAGCCGTACCGGACGGTGAGACAACCGTGTACGTGCTTCGACCGCCGGAGCGTGGAGTCGCGCACC
The DNA here is from genome assembly GCA_019347695.1 of Actinomycetota bacterium. Lineage (GTDB taxonomy): Bacteria > Actinomycetota > Nitriliruptoria > Euzebyales > JAHELV01 > JAHELV01. The sequence goes on from JAHWKT010000103.1 coordinate 9,624, forward strand.
GCGCGGTACGGCTGAGTGAACTGCTGTGGCGGGATTGCGATCAGCCGGCTCCAGTACGCGACGCTTGCTGCCAGGTCGAGACCGTCGTGCAGATAGAGCCGTGCTCGCAGCCTGGTCTCATCGACGTCGAAGAACGTGCGAAGCCAATGGCAGAACAGCTGCACGAGCGACGGGTCGGTGTTCGCGAGCCCGACGCAACCGTCCCTCTTCGACCCCTCGCCCGCGTACAACATCGCGCCAGCGACCAAGAACTCGCGGCGCGACAGGTTGCCGATACAGCGGCGGCCGGCGTCGAGCAGCTCGTTGATCTCGGCGTGCTTGCGTAGCTGCAGCTTGTTCGGCACACGTCGGCGGGCAGTCCTCCCATGGCGGGGTCGCGGTGTGAACACGACGTCGCGCACCCACAGCGACACCGAGCTCTTCGCGACGCCGAGCTCGTCGGCGATGTCCTGCAGCGTCCACGCCTGCGCGCGCAGCTCGCGCGCTCTGGCCTGCTCGGCCGCCTTGCCGCGGTATCCCATGCGCACTCCTTGCATCGAACGTAGGTTCGATCATCGCAGACGACACGATCGAACGCGTTCGATATCCACAGGTCCGCGGCGAGTACGATCGATCCACACGGGCCCGTAGCTCAGTGGTCAGAGCAGGGGACTCATAATCCTTCGGTCGCAGGTTCGATCCCTGCCGGGCCCACGACCCACCGTCGTACCGCGCCCTATGGTCGAGGGCCAAGGCCGGACGGGAGGGCACCGGACATGCGGTTGTCGGACGTGCGCGAGCTCGTTCGGGTGCAGCGGCCGCAGCTGCACCCGGACGCCCGCGCGCTGCACCGGTGTCACAGCGTCGAGGACTTCCGGCGTGCCGCGCGCCGCCGCCTGCCGCGCGGTGCGTTCGACTACATCGACGGTGGCGCGGGCGACGAGCACAGCATGCGGGCCAATGAGGCGGCGTTCGGCGACTACGAGCTGTACCCCTCGACGTTGCGTGGCGTCGAGGACACCGACACCACTGTCGACATCCTGGGGCGGCGGTCGGCGCTGCCACTCGGCCTCGCCCCCACCGGGTTCACGCGGATGGCCCACACCGACGGCGAACGGGCGGTCGCGCGCGCGGCCGGCGGAGCCGGCATCCCGTATGCGTTGTCGACCATGGGCACCGTGTCGATCGAGGAGCTCGCCGCCGTCGCCGACTTCGACCACTGGTTCCAGCTGTACATCTGGCGGGACCGTGGCCTGTCTCGCGATCTGGTCGACCGCGCAGCGGCGAGCGGGTACCGGGTGCTCATGATCACGGTGGACACGCCGGTGTCGGGCCACCGCGAACGCGACCTGCGCAACGGCTTCACGATCCCCCCGGAGCTGCGTCCAGGCATGGTCGCCGACATCGCGCTGCACGCGCGCTGTGGCTTCGGCTGCTGCGCGACAGGCCGATCACCTTCGCGAACGTCAGTACCGCCGACCGGCAGGATCCCGCCGGGGTCATGGCGTTCGTCGCCGCCCAGTTCGATCCCCGCGTCACCTGGGACGACGTCGAGCAGTTCCGTGCCCGGTGGGACGGACCGATGGTCTTGAAAGGGATCGTCAACGCCGACGATGCCGGCCGCGCGGCGGCGATGGGGGTGGACGGTCTGGTCGTGTCCAACCACGGTGGCAGACAGCTCGACCGCACGGTCGCGCCGCTGCGCGTGCTGCCCGACATCCGCGACCGGGTCGGCGACGTCCTGGAGCTGCTGGTCGACTCGGGCGTGCGCCGCGGCGGTGACATCGCGATCGCCACCGCGCTGGTTGCGAGCACCTGCATGATCGGCCGTCCGTATCTGTACGGCCTCGCCGTGGCCGGACAGGCGGGTGTCGCACGGGTCATCGACCTGTTCGCCGCACAGCTGCGCACGACGCTGCAGCTGTGCGGCGTCGCATCGATCGCCGAGCTCCGCGCCGCCGCACCCACCCTCGTGCAGCGCGCCGCCGCTGCACAGCCGTCCGGTCATGGTCGATGATCACGGTTGTAGCGTCGTCGATGCGGTAAGAAACATCGAGGAGCCTACGAGGGAGCACAGTCCCAATGAAGTTTCGTTTCGGTCTCATCATCGGCATCGCCGTCGGGTACGTGCTCGGCGCGCGGGCCGGCTACGAGCGGTATCAGCAGATCCAGTCCGGATGGCGGTCGTTGCGCCGCTCCGAGCCGGCGCAGCGACTCGGCAGCGAGGTCCGCGACTTCGCCGACCGCACGGGCAGCAAGCTCGAGCAGAAGGCCAACCGTGGGGTCGACCAGCTGAGCGGCCAGCTGCGGTCCGGGTCCGACTCCGGTGGCGGCCCGTCGAGCGAGATGGACCGCATGCGCTGAGCGGCCAGCTCCCGGACCGGTCGGCGCGCCCCGTCTACAGGTAGTCGCGCAGCACGTCGCTGCGCGAGGGATGGCGTAGTTTCGCGAGCGTCTTCAGTTCGATCTGGCGGACCCGCTCCCGCGTCACCCCGAACGCCCGCCCGACCTCCTCCAGCGTGCTCGGCCGCTCGCCGTCCATGCCGAACCGCAGCCTGATGACCTCCTGCTCGCGATCGGTCAGCTCGTGCAGCGCGATCTCGAGCTGCTCTCTGAGCATGGTGCCGCTGACGGCATCGACCGGCATGACCGCGTCGCGATCCGGGATGAAGTCGCCAAGGCTCGCGTCCTCCTCCTGACGGAGTGGAGCCTCCAGGCTCACCGGCTCCTGGCTCAGGGCCTGGATCTCGCGCACCCGGTCGACGTCGAGTCCGAGCTCGCGGGCGAGCTCGAGCTCGGTCGGCTCGCGGCCGAGATCCTGGGCCATCGCCCGCTGCACGCTGAACAGGCGGTTCATCGTGTCCCGCACGTGGGCGGGCACGCGGATCGTGCGCGCCTGGTCGGCCAGCGCCCGACTGATCGCCTGACGGATCCACCACATGGCGTACGTCGAGAACCGGTACCCGCGGGTGTGATCGAACTTCTCTACCGCACGGATCAGTCCCAGGTTGCCCTCCTGCACGAGGTCGAGCAGGTGCATCCCCCGGTTCTGGTAGCGCTTGGCGATCGACACCACCAGCCGCAGGTTGGATTCGACGAGTCGCTGCTTCGCACGCTCGCCCTGGCGGGCGATGAGGCGCAGCGTCGCGGTCCGCTCCGGTGGCGTCCCACCGGTGGCGAGCATGGCGGCGGCCTCCAGACCAGCCTCCACCCGCTTTGAGAGATCGACCTCCTCGTCGGCGCGCAGCAGCCTGACCTGGCCGATCACGTTCAGGTACGAACGCGTCGCGTCAGTCGCTGTCCGCCCCTCGAACGAGCGAGCCGAGCTCATTGCGGATCTCGTCCTACACCGGATCGACGTGCATGTGGTTGTCTTTCACCGATCCGCGGTGCGTTGCCTTGTGCTGCGTCCGCATCATCCCTCCAGCAGCGCCCGTCGGTCACGTTCGAGACGCTGTCGTTCGGCGCTGAGCGCTCGCACCCGGTCGCTGTCGACGACTGCGTTCAGACGCGCCATCTGCGCGCGGATCTCCGCGAGGTCACGCGCCAGTGTCGCCGCACGCAACCGCATCACGTTCTCAGCCAGCTTATGCGGGTCCGGGGGTGTCGTGGGAGGGGCAACTGCAAGTGCTCTGATCCGCGCGCGGGTCGCGTCGTCGGGAAGCCGTTCGAGCAGGTGCGCGAGACCACGCCACGGACCGGCCGTCAGCGCTGTGAACAGCGTCCGCGACGCCTCCGCCGTGAAGTCCTCGGGCTCGACCTGCTCCCAGCCCTCCACCTCGATCTCGGGGTGCTGGATCGCCGCCTGCAACACCGCCCGCTCGAGTCGCAGCTGGGGGTCGCGTGGCTGGGCCACCCGTCCTGGGGCAGCCGGTGTCGGCGCGGAGCGTCCCGCTGCCGGCCGCGAGCCACGGGTCCCCGCGCCTGTCGAGGCGATCTGGCGGTCCAGCTCCTGCTCGATCAGGTCGGCCGACAACCGCACCGCCGGCGCGACGATGTCACGGACGTAGCTGTAGCGCAGGAACCGGTCATCGAGCTGCATGAGCAGCGGAAACGTCCGGCGATAGGCCTCGACCTGGCCCTCCGGCGTCGACGTGTCGGCCTCGGACAGCAGGTACGCGATCTGGAACTCGACCGCGGTCGCGGTTCCCTCGAGCGCCGCCGCCACCCGCTCGGGTCCCTTCGCCGCCAGCTCTGCAGGATCCTCTCCCTCCGGCAGCGACAGCACGCCGACCT
>JAHWKT010000104.1 GCA_019347695.1 Actinomycetota bacterium
CGCCGCCGGACGTCCCGACGCACCGACGAGAAGAACCTCAGCGCCCGCATCGGGGGGTGCTGGACGACCCCGCAGGCTGGCACCAGCAGCGACCGGTGACGGACGGCTCGGCGGCCGCCCGTCTCGATCCAGGTCTCGACGGCGGCGCGGCTCCAGACCACGAGCAGCCCGGCGACGCCGATCGCGAGCAGCGTCCGCAGTGGTGTGAACGGCCCGGCCGCCGCCGCGTCGACCGCCAGCAGGATCACGGCGGTGATCACGCCGGCGCGACCGGCGCGTTGCACCTCGACCGCACGGATCGCCCACACCCGCGTCAGGTACAGCTGCTCGCGATGCAGGGTGGCAATGGTGACGATCGTCGCGGCCAACGCCCACCCGAACAGCGTCGAGAACGCACGCCGGCCGGCGTCGCCGGTCGACGTGACCGCCATGACCCCGAACCACGATGCGCACACCGCGATCGTGTCCGCGGCGATCAACGCGCGACGCATCGCCGACTCCGGCACGGGCCGCAGCGTGAGCTGTTGGATACCTGCTGCTGCGGCCGGATGTGGACCGCTGTCTCCGGTTGCCGCCATGCGCCTGTCCCGCCTGCTCGATGCCGCGTGTGCCGCGGTCCGCATCATAAACGCGCTACGTAGGTTGGACACTACTCTAAGCAGTATCCTTCGCCCATTATTGTGCGGGCGTCGCACGACGGGTCGGGGCGACCGCGACGGTCAGCCGAGGACGGCGCTGATCGCCTCGGTCGTCAGCCGGAAGAACTTACGGCGGCCACGGCTCCGATCGAGGCCGGCGACCTCGAGCCGGTCCGGTGTGATGTCGCGCTCGTCGACCGAGGACAGCGCCGATCGGGCGGCACGCAACGCGGTGTCGCGGTCGACGCCGGCCTCGAACTGCTCGGACAGCGCCGACGAGATCGTGTCGGCCTGCCCGCCGATGGCGACATGGCCCTCCTCGACGCTGATGGATCCGTCGTAGAGGATGTGGAACAGATCCACCGAGTCGGACAGGACCTCTGCGACGAGCAGTTCGACCTCGAACGGCTTGGAGCTCTCGCTGAATGCGGTGCCGAGCGCGTTGGCGTAGGCGTTGGCCATCGAGCGGCCGGTCACATCCTGCCGAGCGTACTGGTACCCCAGGACGTCGGCGAGACGGATGCCCTGCCGCCGCAGCGACTCGAACTCGTTGTAGCGGCCGACCGCCGCGAAGGCCAGCCGGTCATACAGCTCGCTGACCTTGTACAGCGACGACGACGGGTTCTCGGCGACGAACAGCACGCCGGCCTCATAGACGACACCGACGACCGCGCGGCCCCGGGCGATGCCCTTGCGGGCGAAGTCGGCCCGGTCCTTCATCTGCTGCTCGGGGGAGACGTAGGGGAACATCGCTACCTCATCCCTCGCCGTCGACGGGTGTCATGCGCCGCTCGGAGATGATCTCCCGCACCCGCTCGGCCACGGTGTCGTCATTGAGCTCGCGGTAGCCGTCGGCGTCGATCTGCGACACCAGCGGGTAGATGCCCCGCACGACGTCGGGCCCACCGGTGGCGGAGTCCTCGTCGGCGGCGTCCCACAGCGCCTCGATCGCGATGTCGATCGCACGATCCGGTGGCAGCTCGACCTCGTAGCGCGCCTTGAGCGACCCGCGGGCGTCGCGTCCGCCCGTTCCGGTCGTCGCGAACCGCTTCTCCTCGTACCGTCCACCGACGACGTCGTACTCGTAGATGCGCGGTAGCCGCTGCGCCAGGTCGAAGCCGGCGAACAGGGGCACGACCACCAGCCCCTGCATCGCCATCGGCAGGTTGCCGCGGATCAGCTGCGCCAGCTTGTTGGCCTTGCCCTCCAGCGACAGCGGGGCCCCTTCGACCTTCTCGTAGTGCTCGAGCTCGGTCGACAGGATCTTGGCGAGCTCCATCGCCGGGCCCGCCGAGCCCGAGATCCCCACCGCCGACCAGTCGTCGGCAGGGAACACCTTGCGCATGTCACGCTTCGAGATGATGTTGCCGGCGGTGGCCCGGCGATCGCCTGCCATCACCACGCCGCCTGCGTAGGTGAGCGCCACGATCGTCGTGCCGTCGACGTGGTCGGGCATGTCAGCGTGACGTTCGGTGGTGGTGCCGCCGCCGCCAGCAAACAACTCCGGCGCTACACGCCGGAGTGTGCTGGTGAAGCTGATGGCTGTTGGATCGAACGGTTGTGGGTCTGGCAGCAACGCCCGGCTCACTGACCACCCTTCTGCACATAGTTGCGCACGAACTCCTCGGCGTTCTCCTCGAGGACCTCGTCGATCTCATCGAGCAGCTCGTCGACGTCCGAGGTGTCGACCTCCTCGGCGACGTGTTCCTCGGTGGTCGCCTCGTCGGTCTCCTGCGAACCCTGCTGCCGCCTGACCTGTCCACCGTCGCTCATCGCTACCAACCTCTGGCGTGGCTGCCGTTCCTGCGAGTCTAGCGGTGACGCCGGCGGATCGAGCCGACCGTCACCGCGACGTGGGTCCGGTCGCCGGGCGGCGTCAGCCCTGCAGTGCCTCGATCAGCTGCGCTGCGGTGTCACACCGCTGGATCAGCTCCACGGTCATCGCGCGGCTGCCGCGACCGGGGTCCATCATCGGCACCCGCGGCAGCGTGTCCTTGCCGACGTCGAAGATGATCGCATCCCAGCCGGCCGCGGTCACCGATGTCCGGAACTTGTCGAGACAGCGTCCACGGAACCAGGCGCGGGTGTCCTCGGGCGGCGTGGTCATCGCCGCGGCCACCTCGGCCTCGTCGACCAGCAGCTCACACCGGCCCGTCGCCGCCAGGTGGTTGTACAGGCCCTTGTCTTGTCGGACGTCGTGGTACTGCACGTCGATCAGGCGCAGACGGGGGTGGTCCCACGACAGCCCGTCGCGGTCGGCGTAGCGGCGCAGCAGCTGGTGTTTGGTGACCCAGTCGACGACACCGTCGAGCTGCAGCGGATCGTCCTCCAGCGCGGTGAGCACCCGCTCCCACGTCGCGAGCACATCGGCGGTCCACTCCGGCGTCTCGCGGGTCTCGTGATACTTGCGGGCGTGCTCGAGGTAGTACCACTGCAGCTCGACACCGGTGATGGTGCGGCCGTCCTTGAGCCCCACGGCGTGGGTGCACGACAGGTCGTGCGACAGCTCGTGCAGCGCCTTGACGGGCTTGGCCAACGCGGGTGGATCGGACATGAAGCCGTCTTCGATCATCGACAGCACCAGCGCGCACGACCCGAGCTTGAGGTAGGTGCAGACCTCGCTCATGTTCGCGTCGCCGATGATCACGTGCAGCCGGCGGAACCGTTCGGGGTCGGCGTGCGGCTCGTCGCGGGTGTTGACCAGCGGACGCTTGAGCGTGGTCTCCAGACCGACCTCGACCTCGAAGAAGTCGGCGCGCTGCGCGATCTGGTAGTGCACGTCGGGCAGGTCGAACTCGTTGCCGATGCGCCCTGCGCCGACCATCAGCTGCCGGCTGACGAAGAACGGGATGATCTGGCGTACCAGTTGGCCGAACGGCACCCTGCGGTCGACGATGTAGTTCTCGTGCATCCCGTAGGCGGCGCCCTTGCCGTCGGTGTTGTTCTTGGTGATCACCATGCGCGAGGGGCCGTGGCCCTCGGCGAGCAGCACCTGCGCCCGGTCCGCCGCCTGCTCGAGGATCCGCTCGCCCGCCTTGTCCCAGATGACGACGTCGCGCGGGTTCGAGCACTCCGGCGACGAGTACTCGGGGTGGGCGTGGTCGACGTAGAAGCGGGCGCCGTTGGTCAGGATCGAGTTCGCGAGCCCGACGTCGTCGGCCGGCGGGACGTCAGGCGACCCCGGCTGGGTGAACCCGCGCGCGTCTCGGAGCGGGTTCTCCTCCTCGTAGTCCCAGCGCGCCCGCGGGTGTCCGTCCGCGGTGTAGGCGTTGACGACCATCGACGACGCGAGCACCGGATTGAAGTCGGGACGCCCGACCACGGTGATCCCGTACTCGGTCTCGGTTCCCATGTACTTCGTGAGCGCCATACGGCGATTCTCCCCTCCTGCGGTGATCGCCAGGCCGAGTGACCAAGCCTACGCCCCCGCGCCACCGCACCGCGATCACTCGGTACACGGCGACGCAACCACCCCGCCCTCCCACAACCACCCCGAACTCTGACGACCACCTTTCGCGCGAAGTTCGGGGTGGTCGACGGACGTCGCGATATGACCGTCCCGGGGTGGTCGACGGACGTCGCGCTATGACCGTCCTTCGTCGACCACCCCGAGGAGTGCGGGAGGCTACTACAGGTATTGGCCGGTGTTGATGCTCTCGATGGCCTTGCTCATGCCCTCGTCCTCCTCGGACACCAGCGTGCGCACGTAGACGATGCGTTCGCCCTTCTTGCCCGAGATCCGCGCCCAGTCGTCGGGGTTGGTGGTGTTGGGCAGGTCCTCGTTCTCCTTGAACTCGTCGCGGATCGCCTGCAGCAGATCCTCCTCGCGCAGGCCCTTCTGGCCCTCGTCGAGGAAGCGCTTGATCGCCATCTTCTTGGCACGGGCGACGACGTTCTCGATCATCGCACCCGAGTTGAAGTCCTTGAAGTACAGGACCTCCTTGTCGCCGTTGGCGTAGGTGACCTCCAGGAACTGGTTCATCTGGTCGACCGCGTACATCCGCCGGCACGTCTCGCTGACCAACCAGTCGACCGCCTCCTGCTCCCCGTCGAACTGCTTGACCAGATCGGGGTGCAGCGGCAGCCTGGAGTGCAGGTAGATCGCGAAGATCTCACGCGCCGCGTCCTCGTCGGGACGGTCGATCTTGATCTTCACGTCCAGCCGGCCCGGCCGCAGGATGGCGGGATCGATCATGTCCTCGCGGTTGGACGCACCGATGACGATGACGTCCTTGAGGGTCTCGACGCCGTCGATCTCCGACAGCAGCTGCGGGACGATCGTGTTCTCCACGTCGCTGGACACGCCCGATCCCCGCGTGCGGAAGATCGAGTCCATCTCGTCGAAGAACACGATGACCGGGTGGCCCTCCTGCACCTTCTCGCGTGCCCGCTGGAAGATCAGCCGGATCTGGCGCTCAGTCTCGCCGACGTACTTGTTGAGCAGCTCGGGACCCTTGATGTTGAGGAAGTAGCTCTTTGCGTCGGCGCGACCTTCCTTCTCGGCGACGCGCTTGGCCAGTGCATTGGCGACAGCCTTGGCGATCATCGTCTTGCCGCATCCGGGAGGCCCGTACAGCAGGATGCCCTTTGGTGCCTTCAGCTCGTGCTCGACGAACAGGTCCGCGTGCAGGAACGGCAGCTCGACCGCGTCGCGGATCGCTTCGATCTGCAGTCCGAGCCCGCCGATGTCGGTGTAGGCGATGTCGGGGACCTCTTCGAGGATCAGCTCCTCGACCTCCGGCCGCGGCAGACGCTCGAGCGCGTAGCCGGAGCGCGGCTCGACCAGCAGCGAGTCGCCGGCGCGCAGCTTGACGCTGTGCAGAGGGTCGGCGACCCGCACGACCTGCTCGTCGTCGGTGTGGTTGACGACCAGCAGGCGCTCGTTGCCGAGCTGCTCCTTGAGGGTCATGACCTCGCCGACGATCTCGAACGATGCGGCTTCGACGACGTTGAGGGCCTCGTTGAGCACGACTTCCTGCCCCGGCGACAGCGACTCCTGCTCGATCTCGGGTCCGACCTGAACGCGCAGCTTGCGACCGTTGGAGAAGATCTCCACGACCTCGTCGTCGAGCTCGCGCAGGAACACGCCGAACGTCGACGGTGGGGCCGACAGCTTCTCGACCTGTTCCTTGAGCGCGACGATCTGCTCGCGCGCCTCGCGCAGGGTCTCAGCGAGCCGTGCGTTCTTGCTGGACAACGTGCTCACCTGTGCACGCGCCTCGATGAGCCGCTCCTCGATGCGCCGCACACTCGATGGGGAGTGCTCGAGCCGCCGGCGCAGCAGGACCGTCTCATCCTGCAGCTCCGCCACCTGCGCCCGGAGCCTGGTGATCTCAGCGTCGTGATCTCGCATCACAGGCCTCCTGCTCGTGGCGCCGTCCCGGTCGGGGAACACCTGGACAACTGCCGAGTATAGGTCGAGTCATGCCCGCAGACGTGGTGGCTCACCCCGTCACACGCTGTCGGGCACCGGCTCGGGCAGTCGCCGAGCGATCGTCAGGAACGCGGTGTGGGCGACCATCCGGTGCGTCGGACGGACCGACAGTCCGGCGACGTTCCACGGCCGCAGCAGCGCTTCGACGGTCTCGGCGTCACCCCACCGCTCGTCCTCGGCGAAGGCGTCGTGCAGGCGCATGACCTGGGGCACGGTCGGCGTGTAGGCGCATACCAGGCCGCCGGGGTACAGCGCCGTCGCCGCGGCCTTGGCGACCTCCCACGGCTCGAGGAGATCAAGCACGATGCGATGGCACGCGATGCCCGCCAGCCCCGACGTCACATCGGCGCGGAGCAGGGTCCACCGATCCGTCACATCGCCACGGCGGCGGGCGACATTGCGCTCGGCGACGTCCGCGTGGTCGTCACGCACCTCGAAGCTGATCACCCGCCCGTGGGAACCCACCGCGTCGAGCAGTGCGCAGGTCAGCGCGCCCGATCCGGCACCGGCCTCGACGACGGTCATGCCGGGGCGGATGTCGGTCAGCCCCACGATCAGCGCCTGGTCCTTGGGGTAGACAACCTGCGCGCCGCGAGGAGCCTTGACGGTCCAGTCGGCCGCCGTCGGCCGGAACACCCGCAGCTGTGTGTTCTTCGCGCTGCGCACCAGCGCGCCCTCCGACCGCCCGATGATGTCGTCGTGGGCGACAGCACCGCCATGGTAGTGGAACTCGCCTCCAGCTTCGAGGTCGACCAGGTAGCGGCGTCGCTTGCGGTCGATCAGCAGGACTGTCTCGCCGTCCTCCAGCGTGGCCTCGTGGCCGGCGAAGCGCCGCTGGGTCATGCCGGCGAGCCAGCCGGATGCCGGCGTGGGTCGGCCATCGCGATGCGCACGCGGTCGCGCGTGCGACAGAACGCGCACACCGCGGTGATGCGGTCGTCGCCTCCACGGACGCCCGTCGGCTGGCCGCAGCGGTCACACGGGACGACGGTGGCACCATCGCTGGCGTCCGCCGGGAAGTGCTCGTCGCGTGCGCGCTCGAGGTAACCGAACAGGAACGCCGCCTTGGTGCCCGGCGCGTGACGCTCGAGCTCGTTCAACGCGTCCTTGTAGCGCAGCACGGTGTTGCCCGCGACCATCGGGCACTCCTCCACGATGTAGTCCAGTCCCTTGATGACGCAGTACGCGGCCATCTCGCGCTCCCCCAGCCGGTACAGCGGCTTGACCTTGCGCGCGAGCCCGTCGCGGGCCGGCAGGCTCGGGCTCTGGCGCGACAGCAGCGGCGTCTGCCAGCGCAGCACGTTGCCCAGCAGCGTCGCGGCCTCGTCGTCGAGGTTGTGGCCGGTCGCCATCACGTCGTAGCCGTGCTCCACCGCCGCACGGTTGAACACGTAGCGCTTGCTCAGCCCGCACACGCCACACGACGACCGGCGGCGCAGCGCCGTCGCAGCCGGGATGTCATACCCGTACGCAGCTCCCAGGTCGACCCTGTGCAGTGTGGCCCCGCGGCGGTCGGCGAACGTGCGCACCACCTGCTCGGACCGGTCGGAGTAGGTGCCGATGCCCAGGCCGATGTAGAGCCCGTCGACGCGGTAGCCCATGTCGAGCAGCACGTCCCACAGCGCGAGCGAGTCCTTGCCGCCGCTGACCGCGACGAGGATGCGCTCGTCGTAGGAGATCATGCCCAGGTGGTCGATCGCGGTGCGCACCTGGTTGCGCACATGGTCGACGAAGTGCTCGGCGCAGTAGGAACTGCGGTGCCGGCGGACCTCGATCACCGACGTGCGCTCGCACGCGTGACAGCTGGCGGGTCCGGCTCCACCGGAGATGACCGGCCGGACCTCGACCTCGGCGTCGTCGGCCAGCACATGGTCCTTGGTGATCAGCTCGCCCTCGGCGATTACCAGGACCGTCTCGGGGTTGACGTCGAGCCGTGCGAGCACAGCCGACACGGGCATCGGGCCGGGGAGATGCTCGATGCGATCGGGGTTGCGCAGCTTGACCTTCATCGCGTGGTTCGAGGCTAGCGGCCAGACCCGTGCCCGCACAGCACAATGGACGTCATGGGTTCGATCACCGTCGCGACGACGCTCGCGCTGAAGGAATGGGCGGCCGTGGTGCACGCGCTGCTCGACGGACGCCAGACCGTGCTGTTGCGCAAGGGCGGCATCCGCGAGAAGCGCTTCGACGTCACGAGCGACCGCTTCGTGCTGTTCCCGACGGTCGCGCACGCACACGCCGAGCGGGTCAGGGCGGGGCACGACGACGTGCTCGACGCGGGCAGGGCGGACGTCGACGACAACGGAGGACGGTTCGTCGTGCGCGCCGGCGTCGAGTTGGTCGACGTCATTCCGATCGCCGACGCCGCCGCACTGGCGACGCTAACGGATCTGCACATCTGGACGCACGAACACATCGCCGAACGGCTGGCATTCCGTCCGAAGCATGCCTTGCAGGTACTGGTCGTCGACGCGATCGCGCTGGACAACCCGCTCGAACTGGTCCGCACACCCGAGTACGGCGGCTGCACCTCGTGGGTCGACCTGCCGCTGCGGTGGGACGGACGTGGAACCCGGGTGCACCCCCGAGCGCACCTCGACGAGGTTGCCGCGCGGATCCGCGGCGTGGTCGCCTGACGGGGACGCGACGCGCGCTCAGTCCAGCGCGACCCAGGCGACCCAGACCAGCACCATCGCGAAGCCGGCACCGAACTCGGCCACCAGCCCGGCGCCGAACCCCTTGAGCACCGCGATGGTCGAGCGCATGGCGGTGTCCCAGTCATAGGTCTGCCGGTACTGGGCGAGCAGCACGCCGGCGCACACACCGACGGGGAACCCGAGCACTGGGATGACGAAGAACCCGATCAACCCCGTGACACCGGCGAACAGCCGGGTCGAGCGCGACGCCCCACTTGCAACCCCCGCGCGGTCCGGAATGACGAGCGATGCCGCGATGCCGAGCGCCGCGAGGACGGTAATCGCGATCATCGCGGTGATCCCGAGGCTGCCGAACGCGGTGGAGAAGCCGTACAGCAGCGCGGCACCCCAGATGATGGGCAGGCCCGGGATCAGCGGCAGCACCACACCGGCGAGACCGATCGCCATCAACACTGCGATGAGGAAGACTTCCACGACCACGCCTCGAGCTGTCGCACCTGCCAGGTTCGTGGCCTCAGGATGTCCACATGCCGATCGCGTCAACCGCACGCGCGCGCTGACAGCCACCAGCCGGGCGTGGCATACTGCGGACCTCCCCAGCCTCGTCGGCGTGGCGGAATTGGTAGACGCGCACGGTTGAGGGCCGTGTGCCCGAAAGGGCTTGAGGGTTCAAATCCCTCCGCCGACACAACCCGCTGACCAGCACAAGCGCCGGCCAGCGTCCGGCCGGTCACCGGCCGTCGGGGGGTCTTGACACCGCCGTGACACCCAACGCTGCTCATGGCCACGGCCCGCCGGTCAGAAACCCAAAGCCGCAGACCGACCTGCGGAAACACCTGCTCGGCCGGTCCGAACTCGAGCGCAGGTGTTTCCGTGGCTCCACCGTGGCTCCATCAGCGTGCGCTCTCAGGCGTCCGACTCCTGCTCGCGCCGATCTCAACAACCGCGAACGGCTCCCGATGTGACACCGCCGGCCGCACGGCGTCCCGAAACGACTGGTAGGCGTCCTCGACGGTCGCGGCCGACGCGTACCCAGCGATGACCACCCCGTCGCCTTCGGCGTGATCGGCGTACAGGGTGACGCCATAGACGCTGTCGATGTTGATCTCGTTCAGACGGTCGATGGTGAAGAAGGTGACCTCGTCAGGCGGGTTGTGGCGGACCGGGACGTCAATGACCCACCGGACGTACCACGGCACCGCGATCTCGCTGCTCATGGTTGCTCCTTAGTGGCTCGCATGATGTTCGCCTGCCAACCTCGCCGCCGCCCGCAGATCACGCGCGACCCACTGGACCGCATCCCCGGCCACACGCCGCGCGACGCAGAGGTAGCAGGTGACCACCCAGAACTCGCCGTCCTCCAGCTTGATCCGCGGCTTGCCGGGACTACGCAACGACCGAAAGTCGATGCGGCTCATGGCTGCTCCTGGTCGGTGTGACCGACGAAAGACAGCGGCGCGTGCCGCCCACAACGAGGACCCCCCCGCAGCCGCTGGTCGTCGTGGACGGCGAACACGAGGTCGCACCAGCCGCACCGATGCGCCGTGCTCATGGCTGCCCTCTTCGCGGTAGGAGACTCACGCCAAGGACCACGCAGACCAGTTGCAGGCGAGCAGGACCAACCGCCCATGGCCGTATTGGCCGGTCGCGAGGTGCCATCCGGTCCACGCTGCCAAGGCGACGCCGACACGATGATGAACAGACCTAGTCGGCGTCGTACCGAGGCGCTGGTCATGGCTGCTCGTGGTCGGTCGTGCGTCCGACCACGATCACGTCGCGAGTCTCCGTCCGCGTCTTACCGTCGGCAGTCGACACCCAGTACGTCCCGTCAGGCGTACGCGCCAGCGGCCGCCCATCCTTGAGTCGCTGTACACGGCCTGTTATGTCGCGGCTCATGGCTGCTCCTGGTCTTCAACAGTGACGCCGCGCAGCACCGACGCCTCGAACCCCTCGACCACATCCGGGTCGCCCTGCGCGAGCTCGTAACACGACGGGCCGACCTCACCCGGCCACGCCCCATGGTGATACGGGGTGTCGCCGGTCGCGGCGCCGAACAACCCGTCGACGTCCACCAGATCGACGTCTACGGTGACCCGAACCGCGACACACGGGAGTACCTCGAGGCACTGCCCGAGCGGGTGCCGGGTCTGGCTGTCCGCGTGCTGCCGGCATACGCCGGCGGCTTCCGCCGTACAGAGGACCGGTGAGCGTCGCGAGCGGCGGCGTCACGATGCCGTCGGCGGCTGCCGTCACGCAAGTCGCCGATGGCGTGCCACGGGTTCGCACCGACGACGGCGGACCCACGAGAAGGCGGAGCGGTTCATGCCACTGTTCATGGATGTGCACACGATTGACGGCGGTGTCTCGGTCAACGATGTGGCCGTGGCCCACGCGAAGGATCTCAGCACGAAGGGTGCCTACAATGTGGAGTACCAACGTTACTGGGCGGACGAGGATGCCGGGAAGATCTTCTGTCTGGTCGAGACACCCGACACCCAGGCAGCGAATACCGTGCACTGTGAGGCGCACGGGCTCGTGGCCGACGAGATCTTCGCGGTGAGCGAGCATGCGTAGCTCATACTCGCTCTGGGAGCCACCTCCCATCCCGTCGAGTGAGTGCCGTTGCGCCGCCTGAGCACGGAGCACCGAACCGCGCCACACGACGAGGCCGAGGAGCGTCTGCGCCGAGCCCTGCAGATCGGGTGGGAGCTCGAGAACCTGGTCGGAGTCGCGACCGACCTCCACTGGCTCGGGCGCGTCGCAGTGGCGCAGGGGCGTCCGGAGGACGGCGTCGTCTTCGCCGCGGCGGCATCACGGCTACGGGACCTCGTCGGCGGCGGATTGACCGTCCAGCTGTACCAGTTCGACGTCGACAACCCCGTCGACGCCGCCCGCCGCGAGCTCAGCGACGCCGAGTTCGAGCGCCCATGGGCCATCGGACACGCACAACCCCTCGACGACGTCGTCGCCCAGGCGGTCGACTCGGCGCGCGAATGACACCCGGGCTGCTGGCTGCGACTACGCCACAGCCGCTGCCGAGGCTGGGCTTGGGTCCACCCTGCCCGCGGGGTCGTTCGCGGGGGTGACGCGCCCGCCTGGGTCGGGCATGAGCACACGTTGTTACACTGCGCGAGGCTTCACCGTGCCCACCCCGGCAGGCGGCGTCGTGCCATTCGTTCGAGTCGGTGCCAAGCGAGGAACGCCATGAACGGAGACGAGGCCACTGGCAAGATCGTGTGGTACCGGGTGTACACAAACGACGAAGCGTTCCTGCAGCACGCGCAGAACATGAACGAAGCCGGGTTTGCCAATGAGGCGCGGCAGCTCCTGACGCAGGACCGGCTCCTCCTGCTCACGCCGCTCACTCTTCCACAGACCAAGGAGATGGCGAGACAGGTGGGTGCTGAAGAACTGGAAAGCATCGCACGCGTCGTCCGCTAGCCCATTCGCATCTCTGGTTCCTGATCAACCAAACGCGCGGCCGGGCCGCTCGCGGTGGCGTTGGGACGTGCGTCGTGCGGCGACGAGGTTGCCTTTGCGTCGGTACAGGCTGGTCGCCTCATCGGTGATGGATCGCGCGTCGTCGTCGCGGCCGCCGCTCGCCATGACCTTCGCCAGGGTGACGTGCAGCAGGGCACGCAGCTCGAGCATGTCGAGTGGGACCACTGCGATTGCGTCACGGATCAGTGCTTCTGCCTCTTCGCGGTGTGGGGTTGGCGGCACGCGGGCCGTGGCGGCCCGCGCGAGCGCCTGGGCGGTGACACTCTCGGCGGGCGCGGCCTGCGACGCCAGCGTCGCGAGGCGGTTGGCTTCGGCGCAC
The DNA here is from genome assembly GCA_019347695.1 of Actinomycetota bacterium. Classification (GTDB taxonomy): domain Bacteria; phylum Actinomycetota; class Nitriliruptoria; order Euzebyales; family JAHELV01; genus JAHELV01. The sequence continues at coordinate 12,550 of JAHWKT010000104.1, forward strand.
TCACCCTGGTCTGCGAGGAGCAGCGAGAGCTGTGCGGCGATCTCGCTGGTCTGCTCGCGGTCGGACACCTGACGTGCGATGTCGAGCGCCTCTCGGAGGGCGCGCGCGGCGGCGTCGGGTCGTCCGGCCAGCTGTTCGATACCTGCGCTGCGCTCTCCGATGAATGCCAAGGGCCGGGGGACGCGGATCCGCTCGCGCAGAAGCTCGCGTGCGCGTGCCGCCAGCCGGCGTGCCTCGTCGAACTCGCCGAGCATCGCCTTGCAGTGTCCGAGGGCGGCGAGCGCCCCGAGATGGGTGAGACCGCCGACGTCGGCGACCTCGTCGATGGTGCGGATGCACACCGGGACCGGCGTGGGACCCGCGAGCATGGCGTAGATCACCCACCAGGGCGCGCCCAGCCGCTCGCGAAGATCACCGGTCCGTCGAGCGCGTTCGATGCCGCGGCGGCCGATCTCCTCCAGTTGCGCGATCCGTCCGGCCCGCAGGTGGACGGCGGCCAGCACGTAGTGCGCCTGCGAGACCCCGACGTCGTCGCCGACCTCCCGGAAGGCGTCGAGCGCCTCGCGGGCTTCTGCGTGGATGGTGGCCATGGGGATTGGGTCGGGGCCGGTGATCATCCGGAACCGGGCCTGCTCGAGCCGGACGCTGCGGACCATCCGGTCGTCACCGGTCCGTTCCGCCACCGCGAGCAGCTCCGCGAAGACCGCCTCTGCCTTGTCTCGCCGCCCCAGGATCGGGTACGCCTCGGCCAGGCGTCGCAGCACCCGTGGCCGTTCGCCGTGATCGGCGGGCAGCAGGTCGCGGGCGCGTGACAGCAGGTTCTCGGCGGCCGGCACGTCGAAGCGGGCGTAGGCGCGCAGCCCGGCGCCGGCCAACCGCGCTCCTGCGCGGACGGCCAGCTGCGCGGTCTCGGGGTCGGATCGGCCGAGGTCGCGTCGGTGATGGAACGCCTGCTCGAGGTGGTGACCGGCGAGCTCCTCGACCTCGGTGGGTCGCGCGTCGGACGTGTGCTCGAGCCACGTCGCCAGTCGTTCATGCAGCTCGGCACGGGCGTGGTGGGTCAGGCTGCGGTAGGCGGCCTGTTGGATGAGGACATGCCGGAAGTCGAACCCGGCGCCATTTGACCGCGATTCGTTCCACGGCTCGATGAGCGCCTTGGCGGTCAGTGCGTGGAGATGGCGGTCGAGGTATGTGCGGGCCTCGGCCGGGACGAGGGCGGTGAGCGCTGCGCGGGAGACGTCGGTCCCGATGACCGA
>JAHWKT010000105.1 GCA_019347695.1 Actinomycetota bacterium
TTGCACACGTAGCGGCGCAGCAGACTGTCGCCTACCGGCGTGTCGGGCCGCCAGCCGGTCTCGAGCTCAGGTGTGTCGCCGTCACGGTGACCCCCGCTGCGCGAGACGGCATTGCAGGCACCTTGCACCGGATTGCAACGAGCTTGTGCGGTCACCTGGCTTCTACCGCTGCCGGCGTGGCGATCCGGTTGACGGTTGGCGGGCAGGGCGCGTCGTAGGCATGACGTACCGACGCAGTGGGCAGGACGTGAGAGACGAGGACCCCGGCACCCGGAGCCGCGAATGGCTGAGTACACCGCTGAGACGGCGCTGATCGTCGTCGATGTGCAGAACGACTTCGCGGATCCCGGCGGCAACCTGTACGTGCGGGGAGGGGAGGAGGTCGTCGAGGCGGCCAACCGGGAGATCGCCAAGGCCCAGCGTGGTGGCGCGCTGGTCGTCTACACCCAGGATTGGCATCCGGAGCAGACGCCACACTTCCAGGATCATGGCGGCGTGTGGCCGCGGCACTGCGTGCAGGGCACCGAAGGTGCCGAGCTGCATCCGAACCTGGAGGTCGAGGGTCCGGTCGTGCAGAAGGGCACCGAAGGCGAGGACGGCTACTCGGGGTTCAGCGTGCGTGACCCGGAGACCGGCGAGGAGGGCGCGACCGAGCTCGATGGGATCCTGCGCGAGCGTGGCATCGACCGGGTGGTCATCGTGGGCCTCGCCCAGGACGTGTGTGTGCACGAGACCGCCAAGGACGCCGTTGGCAAGGGCTACGACACCGAGCTCCTCGTCGATGTCACGCGTCCCGTTGATCCCGACGCGGCGCAGGAGCGTCTGGACGAGCTGAAGGACCTCGGGGTCCACCTGTCGTGACGCCGAGGTACTGGCGGTCAACGTCGATGTCGCCCTCGCGGCCGCGGAGCGTGGCGACGACCTGGTGGGGTACAGGCGTGCGACATCGAGCCGTTGCCGCCGTCCGGCCGCGCCCGAGTGGACGTCCGGCCCGGTGCCGGGCCAGAACGCGGCCATGTACACGCTGTGTTGGACCGCAGGGTGGTCAGCGAGTTCGGTCATGACCATGCCGCCGGAGGAGCGTCCCAGGAGGGTGACCGGGCCTACTCGCCGTCGCCCCCGCTCGGAACCCCTCACGTGGGGGATGGCCGAGCCGGCCGGTCTCGGTACCGTCGATGGCAGGTTGGAGCCGGCCCACGCGACAGGAGGGGACGGTGACGACCACCTTGCACACAGAAGCCGTCCTGCGACCTGCTGGGAGGTCTCGCGCCGATGGTCGCGGCAGGACTGCGTCGTCTGGCGGTCGACCGCGCGGCGGCGACGACCGCCGAACCCGACGGGCCGGGCTGTTGCACGTCTACCTGGACGGCACCATCGAGCCGGTCACTGAGGCGGGCGGCTGACCGGGCGAGAACACGGTGCGGCAGTAGTGCAGCTCGACGACGTCCAACCCTGACCGGTCGATCTCGGGATCCACGGGGCATGCGCGGACGGCGCGCCCTCCGACGAGGACCGCATCGCCGTCAGCGGCACCGTGCGTCTGCGGTTCCCCGTCGCCGGCTGGACCCTGACCGCTCAGCGCTGGTCCGGCCTGCACAGCCCGGATGGTCCGAACGTCTCGCTGCGACGCTCAGGCGATGAATGGGTCATTGCTGAACCGCTGCCCAAGGGCACACATGTGCTGCAGACCTCGGGTCGCGGCCCCGAGGGCGACGCGTTCTGGACAGTACCGGTGACCGTCAGCGCGCCGCGCGCGGGCCGAACATGATGACGACCACGCCGACCAGGCGAGCCTGGCGTTCTACGCGTACGGTGCCGTGTACCGCTGCTGCAGCCGCGGCAACGCGAAGCCGCGCCACCCGAACTCCTCCAGCAGCGGACTCGACACCATCTGACCCGCCACCATGAGCGGGAACACCGCGATCCGAGGTCCGCGAGCATCCGCCCAAGCGGAGAGTCCGCCGCGACCGCAGCACCGTCGGTCACGGCTGCGCGGGCCAGCAGCGTGACGACGTAGAGGCTGCATCCATTGACGACGTAGAGGCCGCATACATGTTCAGGCGAGCAGGGTTCCTGGCCGCCCTCGTCACCCGCGGCGCGTTCTACCTGGTGTGGCACGTGCTGTACGGCGGCCTACGCTGACGCGACCGGCGAACCAAGATCCGCAGACCAGCCCGTCCCTAGCTGTCGCCGCCGTCCCGGCGTGCGAAGATCCGCGGTCCGGCAGTCACCCCGCGCCTCCGGGACCGCCGGTGGCATGGTCGGCGATCGCGATCAGTGCCTGGGCCATGCGTGGGTCGGCCGGGTACCCGCCGTGGCCGCGGGGAACAGGCGCCCGGCGGTCGGACACGATCGTCCGTTCGGAGGGGTCGTCGAGGCGGACATCGGGTAGCGACGACAACGCCTGTGCGGTCCGGTGTTCGCGCAGCAACGCCGCGCGCAGGGCGGGCGGCGGGCAGACGGGATCGCTGTCACCGAGGACGGCCTGCCCGGTGAACACCGGATCGGCCAGCGGATCGGTCGGGCGGTGGAAGTTCAGCCACGAGCCGTCCCTGGAGCTCGTCGTTTGACCGAGGCTCCGGCCGGTCTCGCGCAGCATGCGCTCGGTGAAGCAGCGGGGGAAGTACGTCGTGTAGAAGCGGCCCAGGGGGCTGCCGTAGGTGACCAGGGACACGCGTCGCCGAAGCGACGCCGGCAACGAGGCGGCGGCGGCGAGGCACACGACGGAGCCCTGGCTGTGGCCGGACAGGATGGCGTGACCGTCGTCGACGTCGGCGATCTCGGCGACGCGATCCTGCAGCTCCGGCACCGCGCGCGCCGCGTAGGTCGGTGGGGCGAACGGGTGGAACGTGCGCGGCCAGAAGCTGGCAACGTCCCACAGGATGCCGATCTGCGTGCGGAACTCGGGGTCCCGCAGACCCCGCCGGATCGAGATGAACGCGCCGACGGTCACGCCGACCGCCAGCCACGAGGCGAGGTTGACCACGAACCCCCAGTCCGTCGGCGTCCCGACGTCGATCCAGTTCTGGACGTCGCCGCCGCGTCGCCTGAACAGCTCGTAGTTCAAGGCGATCCATCCCCCGAGCATCAGCATCGCGACCATGGTCAGGAACACGTCCGCGCCGCGGACGGCCTCAGCCAGGACCTGCATGCGGGCGACCTCGCGCGCGATCGGACCGCGTGCCTCGCCGAGGCCGTCCAGGCGCTGTTCGGCCCGCTGCCGGGCCGCCGGCCCGGCGCTGAACCACACGTAGCCGTACCAGGCCAGGCCGGCGACAAGTCCCGCGACGAGCGCGAGGGCGAAGCCCAGCGAGATCCACTGATACACCGCCGTCGCCGGCAGCGTGAACACCGTACCCGTGAGGTCCAGCATGTCGACGAGCCGGATCACGCCTCCCGCGAACGTGCCCGCGATGACCGACAGCGCCAGCAGCGCGATCGCACCCGGTCCGTTCCAACGGAACCCGCGGTAGCTGCCGTTGGTGAACCGTGCGAGCCAGATCATCGACAGCACGAGGAATGCCAGCCCCACGGCGACGTGCAGCCACTCCCAGCGCCCGAACCAGACGGTGAGCCAGGCTCCCACCGCCACCGTTGCGACGGTGAGCGCCACCACGTACCGCTGGACCGCCGCTGACGGACGCGGCTGGCGTCGCGCGGAGATCACGGTCAAGACCGCAGTGCACAGCAGCAGTGGGCTCAGCCGGCCGGCGTCGACGCCCCACGGTGCCGGCAGATAGGCGCCGACGATCCGCAGCAGGCCGAGCAATGCCAGGACGATGGCGACGACCTCCGCACCCTCGATGCCGGACTCGACGCCCGCACGGCGCTGCATGCGGCGCACGCCGACGACCGCGACCAGCGCGACCAGGGCACCGCCCGTCACCCATCCCGCGATCGGCCAGAACACGATCACGACCAGCAGGACGGGAACCAGGAACTGATCGACGTACACCGTCGGCTGCTCCGCCCAGCGTCCGACCTGGATGAGCGAGAACGCGCCGACGAGCGTGACGGCCAGTGAGAACAGCAGGACGGGCGCCCAGCCGAAGCCCCACAGGTCGGTCACCGGTGCGCGGATCCCGTCGGCGCCGACGGGTGCCAGCGACGCGTCGGGCACCTGCATGCGCCAGGCAAGGACCGCAGCCGCGACCGTGACGACCATCGAGCTCCACTGCAGGGCCTGGGCGGTCCGGCCCAGGATCGGGTCCCTGCCGAGCAGTCGGTCGTAGTGGACGGCCTGCACCGCGAGGACCGCCAACGCGGCGACCGCGATGGTGACGGCGATGGCGAACAGCCACCAGGCCTCCGGCGCCGACGCCCCGTCCTGCCAGCGTCCACGGAACAGCGCGGTCGCTCTGGCAAGCAGGCCACCGAACACCGCGAGCGTGCCGGCGACGTGCAGACGCGCCGCCTGCCGCTGCCACTCCGAGGTGAACCAGAACTCCGGTCGACCGAGGGCTGACCCGCCGATCTGCGCATCAGCGTCACGTGGCGAACCGAAGTCGTCGTACCGGCTGCGGCTGACGCGCCCCAGGCCCACGAACAGCGCGAGCACCCCCAGCGGCACCAGACCAGCGACGACGACCCGCCGCCCGACCTGATCGCGGAAGAAGTCGTTCTGGAAATACTCCAGGTACCAGCGGTCCGCGACGCACTCGGGAATCGCAGCGCACTGGTAGGCCGCGATGTTCATGGTCACGAACGCGACCCACATGATGTACATCGCGGTCGTGACCATCCCGATCCACAGGACCACCCACTCGTGCCAGCGGATCGCCCGGCTGGGGACATCGCCGTCGCCCGGCTCGACCATCCAGCCCGCGAGGTTGATCATCGAGAACGGCAGCAGCAGCACCCAGAAGGCGCGGTTGCGCGCGCCGGCGGTCAGCCCACCCCACGAGTAGGCCTCGACGTTCCGCCGCTCGCCGTCGAGATCGACGGCACCTCGGTACAGACCGGCGGTCTCGTCGCCGGACACCTGGTACACGCCGGTCTGTCGCAGCAGCCCCTGCGGCGTGCCGCCGCCGACGCCATGCACCCGCACTTCGGTCACGCCCGGCTGGGGTGGCAGGTGGCGGGTGACGGGCGGCATCGACTCACCCTCCCAGCTCCGCGCCTCGAGGGCTGGACAACGGCTCGGAGCGTCGTCATTCTATGCCGCATGGGCAGCCAGCAGGCCAACGCGCTGGCGCCGTCCCCGGCCGAGCGCGCAGCGCCCGGCCGGCTGGAGTCGGCCGTGCGGTTCGTCCGGCTGGTGTCGGCCGCGGCGAGCGTCGTGTTCGTCTGTCTGGGTGTCGCGACGGCGACCGACCCCACGGTCGCTGCGATGCTGTGGGCCGTTGCGGTCGGCCTGCCGTTCCACGTGTTCGCGTTCGCCAGCAATGACGTCGTCGATCTCCCCATCGACCGGACGGACCCCCGTCGCGCACGCAGCCCGCTGGTCGCCGGTGTCATCAGTCCGCAGGTCGCGCTGGTCGTGGCGCTCGCACATCTGCCGGTGGCCTTCCTCGCGCTCCTGGTCGCCGGTGGCGGGGCCGCCAGCGGCAGCCTCGCGGGCGCGGCCGTCGGGCTGATGCTGTACAACCTCGTCGGCAAGCGCCTGGGCGTGCCGTTGGTCGCCGACCTCGGCCAGGGCGCGGCCTTCGCGCTGCTCGTGGTCGTCGGAGCCGCGTTGGGCTCTGGACCGACGCATGCCACGTGGTGGGTGGCGGCCTATGTCGCGATCCATGTCGCGCTCGTCAACGGCATCCACGGAGCGCTCCGCGACGCCGAGAACGACGCGGTCCGCGGCGCACGCACGACGGCCCTGCTGCTCGGCGCGAGCGCGTCGCCGCGGGAGGGGATCGCGGTGCCGGCGGCGGTGCGCCGGTGGGGGGTCGTCCTGCAGGCGGTCCTGCTGGGACTGCTCGTGGTGCCGTTGCTGACCGGAGCGGTCGGTTCGCCACGGTCCGCGTCGGTCGCGCTGGCGGCCGTGGGCGGCCTGGCGGTTGCGGTCACCGGCACGTGGATGCTCGCGCTGGCGTACGCACGGCGGCACGACCTGCGGGCGGCGATGGCGTGCGGCACCTGGCATGTCGTGGCGATGCTGGCCGCCCCACTGGTGATGCTGACGCCCCGGCTTGTCTGGCCGGCCGCCTTCGTCGCCGCGGCGGTGTTGCTCGCGCCGCCGCTGCTGTTCGACCGCGCGGTCCGCACCACGGCGTTCCAGGTGCCCGGTTCGACGGCGTCGCCACAGCCCACGCCAGGCACGGCGCCGGTACGTGGTCTCTGGCGGATGACACGACCAGGCAACTGGGTCGTGGCCGCGGCAGTGATCGCCATCGGTGGTCTGGTTTCGGGCGGCCCCTGGTGGCGGTACGTCTGTGCGATGGTGGCGGCCGCGTGCGTCGTCATGGCGACCAACGTGTGCAACGACCGCTGCGACGGGGCCGCCGACCGCCTCAACCGCCCGGACCGCCCGTTGCCCGCCGGTCTCGTCACCGGCAACGCCGCCGACCGCTTCGTGCTCGCCACGGCGGTCGTCGGCGTCTGTACGGCGGCACTGCTCGACGCTGCCGCGGCAGTGGTCACAGGTGCGGTGCTCGTGCTGGGCCTGTGCTACTCGGTCGCGCTTCGCCGTCTGGGTGTGCTGGGTCCGCTGTCGGTGGCCCTGTCGTTCGCGGCGCTGGCACCGGCGGGCGGGCTGTTCGTCTCCCACGAGATCGTCGCGTTCCACGGTCTGGCCGTCGGACTGGTGCTGCCCCTGGTCTTCGGTCGCGAGTGTCTCAAGGCCGTGCCCGACCAGCACGGTGATCGCGTCGCGGGCTTCAGCACCGTCGCGACCCGCTACGGCAGCGACGGTGCGGTACGGCTGTTCCGTGCCGGATGCCTCGTCTCCATGGCGGTCGCTGTGGTACCGGCGTTCGCCGGCGCCGGCATCGCCTATGTCGTCGGTGCCTGCGTCTGCGTGATCGTTCCCGGCCTGGTGGCGCTGTGGCGGACGTGGGGCCATCCCTCCGCCAGCGGCGTGGCCGCGGCGCTCGAACTGACCGGTCGTGTCTTCGGCCTGGGTCTGCTGCCGCTGCTGGTGCTGGCGACGTGATCACTCATCGGTGGCTGACGTGACGGCTGTGCTCAGCGTGGCATGCCGCGCCGCCGCGCGTGGGTCGGTACGCCGCTGTCATAGCCGGGGTGCCAGACGACCTCGCCGGTGTCGGGGTCGAGCGTGTCGATCAGCGGCGTGCGGATCGGGCGTGCGCGGCACGCTGTGCCGACGTGCGCCGCGATCGTGTCGCCGAAGCGCTCCAGCGCCCTGACGACCAGGCGTTCGGCGCCGCCGGGCAGCCGGCACCGGGCCCCATCGGTGAGCCACCGTGCCCGGGCCGCGATCCGCTCCAGGTCGACCCGGGAGCCCGATCCCTGGTCGATCCGGTGCAGGCGGTCCGCGATCTCGGTGGTCCCGACCCTGCAGGCGACGCACTGCCCGCACGACTCGAGGGCGAGGAAGCGGACGAACGTGGTCAGCACCTGGACGATGCACCGCGAGTGGTCGACGACCACGAAGCCACCGCTGCCGAGCTCCAGACCCGCTGACCGCATTGCGTCGTACTCGAGTGGGGTGTCGAGCTGGTCGTCGGTCACGATCGCACCGGAGGCGCCACCAAGGACCGCCAGGATGTCGTCGGCGCCGGCGAGATCGACGACCAGTGTGCGCAGCGGGGTTCCGGCGGCGAGCTCACGCACGCCCGGGCGCGCGACGTCGCCGACGACGGTGCACAGGATCGTGCCTGGCGTGGCGTCGGTCCCGGTGCGCAGGAAGCGGTTGGCGTCGCCGCCGAGGATCGCCGCGGCGTGCGCCAGTGTCTCGACGTTGTCCACGGCGGTGGGGTTGGCCGCACGTAGTCCCGCGAAGAGCCCACGCTGGTCCGGGCGCAGGACACGCGGCAGCGCCGGCCGGCCCTCGAGCACCTCGAGTAGGGCGGTCTCCTGGCCGAACAGGTAGTCGTCCGGGCCGAGCGCCACCTCGACGTCGTCGGCGCGCGCCCAGCCCGCGGCGCGGATCTCGGCGAGCGCGTCGCGCAAGCGGCCGACACCGCGGTCGTTGCGCTCCTTCACCGCGATGACCGCCTGCCGCGCGCCGACGGCGTGCAGCGCGATCAGCGTGCCCTCGACCACGACATGGGGCACCGTCTCCAGGAGGTGGCGGTCCTTGTAGCTGCCCGGCTCGCCCTCGGCGACGTTGGCCACCACGAAGGCCGGCTCGCCGCGGCGTCGCGCGGCGTCGCGCACCCGGCGCCACTTCACCGCGATCGGAAAGCCACCGCCACCGCGCCCGCGAAGGCGGGCCCGTGCCAGCTCGGCGACGGTTGCGTCCGGTCCGCGTGCGAGTGCCTGTTGTAGGCCGCTGCCGCCGCCGGCCCGCTCGTACGCGGTCAGGTCGTCGACCGCCGTGGGAGGCAGCACCCGGTACGGCGGCGTCGCAGGGTCCAAGCGCGTGCTCACTGCAGCGGGAATGCGGGTTGCCGCCACCAGGCCACGTCGCTGACTTCGATGGACACCACCCACTTGACCCACCAGAACCCGCGCCGACCGGGTGCGACGAGTCGGGCGGGGAAGCCGTGGCGCTGCGCCAGTGGCTGTCCCTCGTAGCCGGTGGCGAGCAGCAGGTGGGCGACGTCGGCGACGGGGAACCGCCGGCGGTATCCGGTCTGCGAGACGACGACGACGCTGCGCGCGCCGTCGGGCACCTCGATCAGGCGCGTCAGGCGCACACCGTGCCAGTCCTGCTCGGCGAACCAGCCGGCGGTGCAGTCGATCGTCGCCGTCACACGGTCGTCGAACCCGGCGATGTCGTGGTGCGACCACCGGCGGCGCCCCCGCCCGTCGATCACCTCCAGCGTCCAGTCGGATGCCGCGATCTCGAGGCGTGGATCGAGCAGCCAGATGATCGACGGCATGGCCGCCGGCCGGTGGCTCGCCTGCTCGTAGGAGCCCGTGGACCTGCGGCGGGAACCGGGCAGACCGGTGAGACGGTAGGCGCCCTCGAGCGTGCCGAGCAGCGCACCCGCCGTGCCCAGCACCAGTCCCGCGCGCAGGACGTTGCGGCGTGACAGGTCCCGGCGCTGTGGCAGGTTGCCGCGCGCGACGACGTGCCAGATCGTCAGGGGAACGGTCGCCAGCGCCGCGACGACGTGGACCTGCATGTCGTCGAAGGGCCCGTACCGCAGCACCAGCCCCGAGCTGTGCAGCACCCCGGTCGCGACCGTGACGACGACCAGCGCCCCAAGCAGCACCGACGGCCAGGTCGAGCGCGTGGCTCGCACGTCCAGTCCGCGCCGGACGATCCGCCACTTCCATGGGGTCGTCAGCACGATCCCGAGCGCCACGACGCCGTGGACGATCAGGGCCAGCAGCGCCCATCGGGTGCCGAGGGCGAACAGCACCGTTCCGCTCCCGAGCGCGCCCGCGAGCAGGACCAGCAGCGCGACGTTCGTGCGACGCTCGGCGGTGCCGCTCACGAGCTCCCGCAGGGCCGGACCCACGCGCGGGCGCTGCAGGATCTTGCGCATCTCCTCGCACGCCCTGGGTCGCCGGTCGGCCGCCATGGTACGCGGCTACGGCCGACGGACGAGTCGCTGGAGCCGTCGAACCAACTGCCCGATGGGCGGGACGGAGTCTGAACTGAGGTCACAACCAGTCGATTCTGTCGCGGAGGGCGTTGTCGACGGCGTGCGTGCGATGCATGTGATCGAGTGCCGTCACGTAGCGACCGACGGTGTCGCGGTGCCGCGGCATGCTTGCGTCCGACGTGAAGATCAGTCCTGCGTGGCTGCGGCCCTCCGCGGCCCAACGGCGGGCGATGACGGAGAAGTCGCCGACGTTGTTCGTGAGCAGCGCTCGATCCTCGCCCGAGCAGAGCGTGAGCAGGGACTCGTCGTCCTCCTGCCCCCATCCGCGTTCCTGTGCGGCGACGACGTCGTGACCGCGGCTGCGGAGCTGCTCGGCGATGGTCGGCGAATAGTGGTGATCGAGGGCGAGCTTCACCCGAGGGCTCGTCGTTGCCGTTCCCAACGGGCGCGCTCGTCGGCCGCGACGTGTTCGGCCTCTGCGGCGTCGGCGTCGATCTCGTCGGCGTGGTCGGCGTAGTAGGCGAGTGCAGCGCGCACCAGTCGGGGATCGATGTCGAGATACCCGGCAGCTGCGTCAATGGCACCGTCATGCCCGCGGAGCGTCGCGATGACCTGGTGCACGTACAACCGGGTTCCGACCACGAGTGGTCGACGACGACCGGTCGCTCCCGCGTGGAATCGGATCAGGGGATGGCGCTCAGTCCGGACGGCCTCCCCGAGGAGGCGGTCGACCAGCGCGTTCCGCGACTCGGACCCCTCCGCCGCTGCGGCATCGAGCAGCCGCAGGGTCCGGGGTGAGATCCGAAACGATCGCTGGACCGTCTTCACGTCTGACATGAAACCAAATGTATCACATCGTGATCATGACCGGCATAGCCGACGAACCGGGACGTCGGGTAGGCCTGGGCCAGCATGAGCAGTCGTGCGCCGTGGCCGGTGGTACACGCTGTTCGCCCCCGGCCACCCTGCCGCGTCCCGGGAAGGCCAGTGACACGCCCATCGCGACATCGACCCCGATCGAGCCGTCCCGCTAGAAATCGATGACCGTGCCCGGACTGTGGCGAGCAGCGGATCACAGATGTGCGGTTCGGGGTCCTCGGCTCCTTGCGCCTCGAGGCGCAAGGTCGTCCTGACGGGTGTGGGCGTCTGAGATCTCAACGGTCGTCGTCATGTCGTCCTGTTGTGAAACGTCGAGCGCGCTCGTGTGCCACGCCGGCAGCGGTGGGGATGTGGCCGTTCAGGGGGTCGGGCTCGTCATGTGCTGATTCCGCCGCATCGCTGCCGGGTGGCGATATGGGTGGCACCGGCAAGGTCGTTGGCGGCACCGACGACGCCGAGTCCAGCGCCAGACGCTCGGCGACGCGGCCCGCCAGCCGCACCGTCAGCGTGTCGCGCAGGTACTCCTCGGCGTAGAGGCGTCGCTCGTCCAGGGGCAGCTGCTCGGTCATCCCGAGCGCCCGCCGGGTCGGCAGGATCGTCAGCTTGGCGATCGGGTCGGCCGATGCGCTCAGTGCGGCGGCCAGGGCGTGGCCGGCCTCGTGCACGGCGACACGTCGGCGCTCCTCGTAGCGCAGGATGTGCGAGTCCTGGCGTCGGCCGACCAGGAGCCGGTCGCGTGCCGCGTCGAAGCGGGTGCACGATCTCGTCACGCTCGAGACGCGCCGCCGCGAACGCGGCCTCATTCGCCAGGTTCTCCAGGTCCGCGCCGCTGAACCCCGGGGTGCCGCGTGCGACGCGCTCGAGGTCGACATCGTCGGCGACCGGCTTGCCCTGCATGTGCATCCGTTCTTCGGGCCGGTCGTCGCGATCGGGGAGGTCGTCCTGGGCATCGCCCTGATCCTCGGGGCGTTCGTCGGGATCGCCGCCTTCCTCGGCGCGGTGCTCAACTTCTCGTTCCTCTTCGCCGGGTCGGCCGGCGTCAATCCCGCGATGATCCTCATCTCGGGTCTGTCGATCCTCGCATGGCGGAACGCCGGCTGGATCGGGCTCGACCGGTTCCTGCTCCCAAGCCTGGGTGTCCCCTGGCGGTCGGAGGAACCGGGTGGGGTACGTTCAGAACGCGCGCCCACGGCCTGACCTGGGGAGCATGTGAGCGGCGCCCGCTGTCGTCGGACCGCACCTCGACCGCGTCCGCGCGCTCCACGATGCCGCCTCCAGCGATGAGCAACGTGTATGTCGTCGCCCGATGGTAGAGCTGCATACGCATCCACGTTCCGTAGCCGGGTACGTGTGTGAGCGACGATCACACTCGGTCCATGGCCTGGAGCATCATCATCGCGGACAACACGGAACGGGACACGTCGTCGTCTGCGGGTACGACCACGTCGCGCCCGACGGTGGAGGGAGAGGTCCGCGCGCGGCTCGCTGCAGAGCTCGGCGGGGTGCGCGGCTCGCTGGAGACGGCGTTTCCGCTGGTGGTGTTCACGGTGGTCTTCGTGGCCACCGACGAGGTGCGTCCATCGGTGATCTGGGCGATGGCTGCCGCTGTCGCGGCGTACGGGCTCCGGCTGGCGCAGCGCTCGCAGACGAGGTACGTCCGCCACGGTCTCGTCGGCATCGTGGTCGCCGCCGCTCTTGCCTCGTTCACGGGCCGAGCCGAGACGGCGTTTCTGCCGGGGATCGTGCAGAACGGTGTCTGGGCGCTGGTTCTGGGTGGGTCCGTGGTGGTGCGATGGCCCGTGGCCGGCTTCGTCATCGGGGAGGTGCTCGGCGACCGGATGGGCTGGCGCGACGACCCTGCGATCGTGCGGTTGAGCAACCGGCTGACGCTGGTGTTGCTGGCGCCGATGGTCATCCGCCTCGCTGTGCAGCTTCCCCTGTACGTTGCTGATGAGGTCCTCTGGCTGGGTGTGAGCCGCGTGGTGCTGGGTTGGCCTCTGCATGCCGGGACCCTCGCCCTTGTCGGCCTGATCCTGGTGCGCGGCAACACGCCGCTGCGCCGCGAGGATGCGGACGCCGACGCCTCACGCCGCTCCTCGGCTGCGCAGCGGCGACAGTAGGACGAACGGTCGGACGTCGACGATGGTGCACCCGCGGGCACACGTCGGCTGCTCGTCGATGCGGCTGGATGCGAATGTCGTGACCGCGCGTCGTCCGAGAAGACGTCGACCGGCAACATGGTACCGGTCTGCGGGTGGGCGCCCCACGCTGGTCGGGTGTCGAACAGGCCGCCAGGCGTCTGCGTGCAATGGGGTGTCCTCGGCGGCGTGCGCGGTCTGGTGTCGGGCTTCGACCTGGCTGGCGGTGCGGCCGGTGGAGTCTACGGCGTGGATGTCGCGGACATGCGCTCACGCGACCGGCGGGTGCGTGACGTGATCACCTTGTGGGGTCCGGAAGGTCTCGTTGCGCCACCAGGTGCGGAACGCGTCCTCACCCATCGCGTCGATCACGGGCGCGCCCTGCGTGGCCTGGCATCGCAGGGCGGCGAGCTTGCGGTCGAGCAGGGCGTCGTCCAGCGCGAGGCCCCACGCCACATCGCTCGACGCGGTGGGTAGCGGAAACTCCGGCTGGAAGACCCCCAGTTCCTCGTTGACCTCCGCGTACTCGTCGACGAACGCATCGGTGACCGTGGCGTACGACAGGCGCGCCTGCGCGCCGGTCGCCCTCCAGGCGGCGGTGGTCCAGGCGCTGATCGTGCGGTGATCGGCGTGCCCGGTCATGCCGTCGGGTCCGAAAGCCACGACGGTGTCGGGACGCACCTCGTCGATGACCGCGGCGACCCTCTGGACGCCGTGGTCCGGGTCGAGGTCCGCGAGCGTGCCGTCCTCGAGGCCGAAGCAGCGGTGGTCGTCCACGCCGAGGACGGCCATGGCCGCCGCGATCTCGTGGTCGCTTGTACGGGCCAGACAATCAGGGGGCCATCGGACGGGATCGGGCGTGCCGTGCTCACCTCGGGTCGCGTTCACGCACACCACACGCTGGCCGGCGTCGGCGGCCGCGGCCATGAGCCCGGCCGACAGGTAGGTCTCGTCGTTGGGATGGGCCCAGACGCCGAGCACGCTGCTGAGGTCTGAGACCGCAGAGGTCACGGGCTGCTGCATGTCGAGGTCCTCCGGTTCGGGCGGAGCTGACGACTGCCGAGCCGGCCTCTGCGTTCATGCCCGCTCGCCGGTCATAGAGACGCAGCGCAGGATGGCCTGGACGGAGGCGTCGACGTCGGCC
>JAHWKT010000106.1:0-8773 GCA_019347695.1 Actinomycetota bacterium
CATCTCGCTCGATCGCTTCATCTACGCGCGGGGGATCCGCCATGTGGGCGAGACGCGGGCATCGCGCGTCGTGATGGTCACCGAGTGCTCGATGAGCGACAACGTGGCCGCCGAGCACCCCGATGTCGAGTTCGTCCGGCCGTGCAACCTGTGCCCGCACATGAAGCGCATCACGCTGCAGGGCATCGCCGACGCGCTCGAGCACCTGCAGCACCCGGTCGAGATCGACCCCGAGCTGGCGGACCGCGCCCGCCGGGCGGTCGACCGCATGCTGGCGATCGGCTGATGGTCGACGCAACCGACGTCGGTGCGCTTCGCCGGACCGACGTGATCGTGGTGGGGTCGGGCGCCGCCGGGCTGGCGACCGCACTGCACGCCGGCGGCGCACGCGTGGCGCTGCTCACGGCCGATACGGTTGGCGCCGACAGTGCCAGCGCCCGGGCGCAGGGCGGCATCGCGGCCGCCGTCGGTCCCCCGGACTCGCCCGCGGCGCACGCCGCGGACACCCTGGCCGTGGGCGCGCACGCCAACGATCCCAGCGTCGTCGACCTGCTGACGGCGGCAGCGCCGAGCACCGTCGCCTGGCTCGCCGCGCTCGGCACCCGCTTCGCCCGCGACGACGCGGGGTGGGTCCTCGGCCGCGAGGCCGGGCACCGCCACGACCGCATCCTGCACGCCGGCGGCGACGCGACCGGGCGCGAGGTCACCCGCGCCCTGTGCGCGGCCGTCGCCGCCGCGCCACACGTCACGGTGTGGGAGCGCACCCGCGTCGTCGCGCTGCTGGCCGACGGTAGCCGGGTGGTCGGCGTACTCGCCCGCCGGGCGACCGCTGCAGCTGGGGACGGATCTCACCGCATGCGTCGCGGACGGTCCCCAGAAGGTGGCGGGAGCGGACTGATCGCGATCGGGGCCGGTGCGGTCGTGCTGGCCACCGGCGGGTGCGCCGGAGCGTGGCGGGCCACGACGAACCCGCCGAGCTCTCGCGGCGCCGGGCTCGTGCTCGCGGCCGACGCCGGAGCGGAGCTCATCGACCTGGAGTACGTGCAGTTCCACCCGACCGCACTCGACGTCCCGACCGCCGATCCGCTGCCGCTGCTGACCGAGGCGCTGCGTGGCGCGGGCGCGCGGCTGGTCGACGGCGACGGTCGTCGCGTCCTGGCCGGCCTGCACCCCGCTGCCGAACTGGCACCACGCGACGTCGTGGCCCGCGCCGTGTGGCAGCGCCACGGCGACGGCACGTCGGTGTTCCTGGACATGCGCCCCGTCGACGACCTCGCGCGACGCTTCCCCACCGCCGTCGCGGCCTGTTGGCGCCACGGACTCGACCCGACCGCGACCCCCGTGCCGATCACCCCCGCGGCGCACTACCACATGGGCGGCATCGCGGTTGACCGCAATGGGCGCAGCAGCGTGGCCGGTCTGCACGCGGCCGGCGAGGTCGCGTGCACGGGCGCGCACGGCGCCAACCGCCTGGCCAGCAACTCGCTGCTCGAGGCCCTGGTGTTCGGCGAACGGGTCGGCCGGGCAGTGCGCACGGCCCGGCCCGTCTCCGACCAGACCGTCGCCCGCGCGGTCGAGCGCGTCGACCGGCGGCTGCTCGCGACACCGGACGACGATGCCATCGATCGCGCGCGCGACCTGCTGACCGCGCACGTCGGGGTGTTACGCACCGAGCGGGGCCTGCGCCGCGCACTGGATGAGCTGCGGACGCTGGCCGACCCCGACGCAGGTGGTCAGATCGCCGCCGTCGCCCGGATGATCGCCGCCGCGGCCCTCGCCCACCGCGAGCGCCGAGGTGCCCACTGGCGCACCGACAGCGACGCCGCACTGCCCACCGCGCCACGGGTCGTCGTGACCGCCGCCAACCGCACCGATCCCGTCGTGTCCGTGCAGCCGCGCACGCCGGCGGCCGCGGACACCCACGCCGCCCTGGCGGGCGTGTGACGCGCATGTCTGCGGCCACGCAACTCGTGCCGATCCAGTACGAGCCCGTGCTGCGTGCCGCCCTGCTGGAGGATCTCGGCACGGCGGGCGATCTGACCACCGATGCGGTCGTGGGATCCGACGCCATGGCCGAGGGCGCGCTCGTCGCCCGCACGGCCGGCCGCGCGGCCGGCATCGACATCGCCACGGCGACCTTCGCGCTGCTGGACCCCGACGTCACCGTGGACGTCGAGGTGGCCGACGGCGACGATGTGGACCCCGGCGAGGTGCTCGCGACCGTGCGGGGCCGCGCCCGCAGCATCCTGACCGGCGAACGCGTCGCACTCAACGTGCTCGGGCACCTGTCGGGCGTGGCGACGACGACCGCCCAGCTCGTGGCGGCGGCATCCGGGCACCGCGCCCGGATCGTGCCGACGCGCAAGACGCTTCCGGGATTGCGGGCGCTCCAGCGGTATGCCGTGCGGGTCGGCGGCGGTGTGGATCACCGCTTCGGCCTGGACGACGGTGTGTTGATCAAGGACAACCACATTGCGGTGGCCGGGGGCGTCACGGCCGCGGTCGAGCGCGCGCGGGCGCGGATCGGTCACATGGTGAAGGTGGAGGTCGAGGTCGACACGCTCGCGCAGCTCGACGAGGCGGTCGGCCAGCCGATCGATGCGGTGCTGCTCGACAACATGCCAACGGCGACGCTGGCCGAGGCGGTCCAGCGCACCCCCGGCCACATCGTCACGGAGGCGTCCGGCGGCATCACGCCGGAGACGGCACCTGCCGTCGCCGCCACCGGCGTCGACCTCATCTCCGTCGGGTGGCTGACGCACAGCGCCCGGGCACTCGACGTCGGTCTGGACTTCGCCACGACCGGCGGGTGAGCGGCCGGCCGCCGCCGATCAGGCGTCGGGCGTCGCCCCCTCGACGGCATCGGTGAGGATCTTGCGTGCCGTCTCGGGGCCGTCCGCGGCGACCGCATGCTCGACCGCCTCGGCCAACTGCGTGCTCGTCACGCGCCGCAGCGCGTCCTTGACCCGGCCGATGCCGGTCGGCGTCATCGACAGCTCGTCCATGCCCAGGCCGACGAACGCGGCTGCCTGCACCGGGTCGGCGGCCGACTCGCCGCACACGCCCACCCATGCGTCCTCGGCATGAGCGCCCTCCACGACGTCGCGGATCAGCCGCAGCACGTCGGGATCGAGGATGTCGGGCAGATGCGCGACACCCGCCAGCACCCGGTCGGCGGCGAACAGGTACTGCAGCAGGTCGTTGGTGCCCAGCGACAGGAACTCGACGCGCTGGGCGAACCGCCGCGCCGCCAACGCCGCCGAGGGCACCTCGATCATCACGCCCATCTCGGGACGCTCGGCGCCCTCCGCCGCGCACACCTCGTCGACGACCGCGAGCGCGGCGTCCAGCTCGTCGGGACGGCTGACCATCGGGAACATGACCGCCAACCGCCCCGCGTCGGGGCTCGCGTCACGGCCGGCACGCACCAGCGCCGTCAGCTGGTCGACGAGCAGCTCGCGACGGTCGAGCGCCAGCCGCAGGCCGCGCACACCCAGCGCCGGGTTCTCCTCGTCGAGATCGATGTAGGGGACCGGCTTGTCCGCCCCGATGTCCATCGTGCGGATCACGACGCGCTGACCCGGGAACGCCTCCAGCGCCTTGCGGTACCATGCGATCTGGTCCTCGACCGACGGCGGCTCGTCGTGCTCCAGGAACAACAGCTCGGTGCGCACGAGCCCGGCGCCCTCGGCGCCCGTGCCCTCCAGCGTGTCCAACGTCCCCTCGTCGTTGACGTTCGCCGCCAGCTCAACGTGGCGGTCGTCGGCCGTCCGCCCGGGCTCGTCGACCAGTTCCGCGAGCCGTTCGGCCAGCGCCTCCTCCTGCTTGATGCGCTGCGAGAACTCCTCCCGCTCGGCGTCGTCGGGGTCGACGACCACCTCGCCGCTGCTGCCGTCGATCGCCAGCGGCGTGCCGTCGGCCACCGCGTCGAGCAACCCGACGACACCCATCACGGCGGGGATCCCCAGCGACCGCGACAGGATCGCGGCGTGCGACGTCGGCGAGCCCGCGGCACACACGACACCGGCGATCAGCTCACGGGGCAGACGCGCCGTCTGGGATGGCGTCAGCTCGTGCGCGACGACCACGCTGCGCGCGGTCGGCACCTGCGCGTCACCGCCGCCGGCGAGTACCGCAAGCACCTGGTCACGGACGTCGTCGATGTCGGCGGCACGCCCGGCCATGTACTCGTCGGCCGACTTCTCGAGCAGCGCCCGGAACGAGTCGAACGCCGCGGTGACCGCCGCCTCGGCGCTCGCGCCGTCGTCGATCTGCTCGTGCGCCATGTCGGCGATCTCGGGGTCACCTGCGAAGTCCGCGTGTGCGAGGAAGATGTCGGCCTCGTCTCCGAGATCCTCGCGCTTGCTCTCCGCGAGCTCGACCAGCGACTCCTCCACCTGCTCCAGCGCGGCGTCCGCGCGCTCCTTCTCCTCCTCAGGCGTGCCCGCCGCCTCGGCCTCGGTGTCGACTTGGACCTTGCGGACGACGAAGGCGTCCGCCATGGCGACACCGGGCGACGACGCGCGGCCCTCCAGTGCGGTGCTCACCGGCGCTACTCCCCCAGTCCGCTCTCGACGAGCTCGACCAGCGTCTTGAGCGCCTCATCCGCGTCCGTGCCGTCGGTGGCGATCTCGATCTCGTCGCCCTGGTGGCAGTCCAGCGTCAGCACCGACAACGTCGACTTGGCGTTCACCGGATCGGCCTCGCCGTTGGTCTTGACGACCGTGACGTCGGCGTCGAACTCCTTGGCCTTCTTGGAGAAGACCCGCGCCGGGCGAGCGTGCAGCCCGGTCTCGTTGTGCAGGGTGACGGTCTGGCTAGGCACGTGCGGCCTCCGTGGTCTCGTCGGTGGTGTCAGCGGTCTCGTCCTGGGCTGAGCGGAACTCCTTCAGCAGGATCACGCTCACAGCGGTGACGACGGTCCCGATCGCGATGGCAAGGACGTACAGGAACGGGTTGCCGACGAGCGGGAAGACGAAGATGCCGCCGTGCGGCGCCTGCAGCGTCGCGTCGAAGGCCATCGACAGCCCGCCCGCCACCGCTGAGCCGGCCATCAGCGCGGGGATCACGCGGATCGGGTCGGCGGCGGCGAACGGGATGGCGCCCTCGGTGATGAACGACGCTCCCATCACCCACGCGGCCTTGCCGGCCTCCTGCTCCTGCACGTTGAACAACCGCTTGCGGACCACGGTGGCCAGCGCGAGGCCGAGCGGCGGCGTCATGCCGGCGGCCATCACCGCCGCCATCGGCGCGTAGACGCTCTCGGCGACCAGCCCGACACCGAAGAAGTAGGCGACCTTGTTGACCGGACCGCCCATGTCGAACGCCATCATCAGGCCCAGGATCACGCCCAGCACGATCGCGTTGGCGGTGCCCATGCCCTCGAGCCAGGAGGTCAGCGCGTCGGTCGCGGCGGCGATCGGCTCACCGACCACGAGGATCATGATGGTACCCACGACGAATGTGGCGATGAGCGGGTAGAACAGCACCGGCAGCAGGCTGCGCAGCGACGCCGGGAACGGCACACGCTTCAGGCCCAGGACCACGGCGCCTGCGAGCAGACCACCGATGATCGCACCGAGGAAGCCCGCGCCGTTGTCGTTGGCGAGCAACCCGGCCACGATGCCCGGGGCGATGCCGGGCCGGTCGGCCATCGCGTAGGCGATGAACCCTCCCAGGATCGGGCCGATCATCTGGAACGCGGTGCTGCCGATCTTGAAGAACAGCGCACCGAAGCTGAACTGCTCGTAGACGTCCTCGTTGACGACCTCGACGGTGTCGCCGACCAGGAACGCCAGCGCGATCAGGATGCCGCCGGCGGTGACGAACGGGAGCATGTAGCTCACGCCGGTCATCAACCACTGGCGGACCATACCGGTCTTGGACGACCGTCCGGGCCCGTCGCCGCCACCGCCTCCGGTGGCGGCCGCGGCGGCCCCGCCCCCACCGCGTCCGCTGGCGGCCGTCTCGGCAGGCTCCTCCGAGACGCCCTCCTCGACGGCCTTCTCCGCGCGGTCGAGCACCCTGGCGGCATGGTTGATCGCCTCACCAGGGGTCACCTCGACCGAGGGCAGGTGGCTGAACCGTTCGCGGCCGTCGACGTTGGTGTCGACGGCGTAGATGACCCCGACCGCGCCGGAGATCTGGGAGTCGTTGACCTTCTCGGACCCTGCGGACCCCTGGGTCTCGACGGCGATCTCGTGGCCACGCTTCTTGGCCTCCTCCTCGAGCGCCTCTGCGGCCATGTAGGTGTGGGCGATGCCCGTCGGACATGCGGTGACGGCGACGAACTTCACAGTGTGACCTCCTCGCGGAGCGTCTCCATGACCTCGTCCGGCGACGAGGCGTCGTACAGCTTCTGGCGGAAGCTCTCGTGTATCAGGCGGCGCGACAACCGGGACAACAGCCTGACGTGCAGGTCGTCGCCGCCGGCGGGCGCGGCGATGAGGAAGAGCAGCGTCGACGGCTGCTCCGAGTCACCGCCGAAGTCGATCCCCTGGTCGGAGCGCGCGACCGCGACGCTGGCGTTGTTGACGGCCTCGGACTTGGCGTGCGGGATGGCGACGCCCATCTCCATGCCGGTCCCGCCGCCCTCCCGCTCGCGCTCGAGCACGGCGTTCACGTACGCGTCTCGGTCGCTGATCCGGCCCTGAGCGACGAGGCGATCGGCCATCTCGGCGATGGCAGCGTCCCGTTCGGTGGCGTCGAGGTCGAGGATGATGAGCTCGGTCGAGGTCACATCGTCGATGGTCAAGTCCATGTCGGTTCAATCTCCTTCGAGGGGTCGATCCTCATCGAACGCATCGCTCACCCGGGTCGACGCCGGCCGCAGGTCCTCAGGCCCGGGCAGCGTCGTCCCGGGCAGCGACACCGCCGCGGCCGCCCACGTCAGCCCACTTGCCAGCGCCTCCGGACCACGGCCGCCGCCGGCCAGGAACCCGGCCAGCATCGAGTCACCGGCGCCGACCGTGCTGCGCACCTCGACCGGATCGGTGGTGCCGTACCGCACGTCGTCGGCGGTCACCAGCAGCGCGCCGTCGCTGCCGAGGCTCACCAGCACCGTGGCGACGCCGCGCCGCACGATCTGCCGTGCGGCGTCGACGACGTCACCGAACGTCTTCAGCTCCTCGTCGACCAGCTCGGCCAGCTCGTGGTGGTTCGGCTTGATCAGATCCGGGCCCGCATCGACGACCGCGGTCAGCGCCGACCCACTGGTGTCGACCGCGGCCCGCGCACCCGCGTCATGGGCCCGGGCCACCAGGTCGGCGTAGAAGCCGTCACCTGCTCCGGGGGGCAGGCTGCCGCAGCCGGCGACCCAGCCGACGCCGTCGTCGGCGGCCGCCAGCGTCGCCTCGAGCAGTCGCCGCCGATCGTCCCGGTCGAGCTCGGGGCCATGGTCGTTGATCTTCGTGGTCGTGCCGTCGGCCTCCGCCAGGGTGATGTTGACCCGGATCGAATCGTCGAGCGGCACCGGGGTGAACGCCACGCCTGTCGACGCGACGAGCGCGGAGAACAACTCCCCCTCGTCGCCGCCCAGCGGCGCCACCGCCCTCACCCCGTGGCCGTTGCCATGCAGTGCCCTCGCGACGTTGATGCCCTTGCCGCCCGGCTGCACCCGCACGGCGGTCGCCCGCTGCACCTCGCCCCGCAGCAGCGTCTCGATCTCGACGGTGCGGTCGATGCTCGGGTTCGGGGTGCAGGTGACGATCATGCCGTTGTCACGTCCCTCTCCCAGCGGACCACCTACTGCCTGCCAATATCCACATAAACGAAGATAAACCAACATTCTTGAGTGCGCAAGGGTGTTTCTCGCCGTACGGCGATGGCACACTGCACCTGTCCGCCGACGTGCTACGAACGGCCAACTCCAGCGTGTACGCACCCGAACGGCAACGCGAGATCGTGCGACGGGCCCGCAGGGACGGGCGCGTCGAGGTGAATGTGCTCGCCGACGCCTTCGGCGTGACGACCGAGACGGTGCGGCGGGATCTGACCCGGCTCGAACGTCGCGGCCAGGTGCGGCGCGTCCACGGCGGCGCCCTTCCGGTCGAGCAGCTCGGGTTCGAGCTGCACCACGAGGAGCGGATGGCGCTGCACCGCGCCGAGAAGGAGCGGATCGGGACAACCGCGGCCGAGCTGGTGCCCGAGGAGGGCACCGTGCTGATCGACGCCGGCACGACGACCGCACGACTGGTCGAAGCGTTCCCCACCGACCGCGAGCTGGTGGTGACGACCAACTCCCTGCCCCTGGCGCAGTCGTTGATCACTCGGCCCAACGTGACCGTGCTGATGCCCGGCGGGCGGCTGCGCCCACGCACGCTCGCCCAGGTCGACGTGTGGACCCAGCGCGTCCTGGCCGAGCTGCACGTCGACGTCGCCTTCATCGCGACCAACGGGATGTCGGCCGAGCACGGTCTGACCACCCCCGACATGGCCGAGGCCGAGATCAAGCGGGCGATGATCCGCTCCGGGGGGCGGGTGGTGCTGCTCGCGGACTCGACCAAGTACGGTCAGCGCCACTTCATCCGGTTCGGCGACATGCAGCAGATCGACGTGCTGATCACCGACGAGGGACTCGATGAGCAGGCCGCCAAGGAGCTACGAGGGCTCGGCGTCGACGTCCGGTGCGTCTGACACCTGTCGTCGAGCGCTGTACTTGTCGTGCGAACGCCACGAACGTTGCCATCGCCTTGCGACAACCGCAGCGCTCGAATCGCCTGTGGACGGCCGACGACGCCACGATGCGTCGGACGGATCGGGTTCGACGGCGCGG
>JAHWKT010000106.1:8873-13720 GCA_019347695.1 Actinomycetota bacterium
GCGCGGGCGGGTACGGGGTGGTCCGGCTGACATGGCCCGACCTTCGCCGGCCGGCGGCGGTCCGCAACCAGCTGCTGGCAGCTGGATGGGTGCCGCAGGCGAGGCACCCCGTTGGTGCGTGAACGTCCCCGACGATCGCAGCGCTCGCGTAACGATCCCGCCGCTCGCACCGGAGAAGGTCCGGAGTCAGAAGGTCGTGGCCGCCAGCTCCGCCAGCGGGGAGCGCACGCCCTTGGACATGGTCACGTGGCCGAACAGGCTCGAACCCTTCATCTTCTCGATGAGCGCGGCCAGCCCGCCGTACGGCGAGATGTAGGGGTTGTCGACCTGTGACAGGTCACCGCAGAACACGACCTTCGACCCGGCGGCCATCCGCGTGAGGATGACCTTGAGCGTCGGCAGCTCGAGGTTCTGCGCCTCGTCGACGATCACGCACTCGTCGGTGATCGACCGACCACGCAGGTAGGTGATCGCCGCCATCTCGAGCTGACCCCGGTCGAGCAGAGCGTCGACGGCCGACTGCAGCTCGCGGTGGCCTCCCGACCACGGCCCGCCGGCCTGGTCGTCCCCGCGGAACAGCGAGTAGAGGTTGTCGTGCACCGCGGCCATCCACGGCTGCAGCTTCTCGTCGAGGTCGCCGGGCAGGTAGCCGACCTCCTGGCGGCCCACAGCCACCAGCGGCCGATACACCGACAGCCGGCGGTACGCGCCGGCCTCGACCACCTGCTCGAGGCCGGCCGCCAGCGCGAGGAAGGTCTTACCGGTGCCCGCCATCCCCATCAGCGACACGCACGGGACGTCCGGATCCATCAACAGGTCGAGCGCGAACGTCTGCCGCACGTCGCGGGGGCTGACGCCGAACACCCGCGGCCGGCCACCGACCTTCTCAACCACGACCGGCGCGCCGTCGTCGCACGAGACCACCCGTGCCAGGCCACTGCTCGACGTTCCCGAGCGCAGCACCAGGCACTGGTTGCGCCACGCGGCGGTCTGTGCGGCAGCATCCGAGGACAGCTCCAGCTTGCCGTCGCGGTGCAGCAGGCCCAGGGCGTCAGGTTCGATGTCGAGCTCGGCGATCCCGGTGTACCGCTCGTCGACCTCGACGGTGTCGGCACGGTAGTCCTCGACGTCGACCCCGAGCTGGCTGCCCTTGATCCGCAGGGCGCTGTCCTTGGTGACGAGCGTCCCGGCGAGACCGACGGCCACCGACAGAATGCGGTTGTCCGGCTTGGCCGGGTCGAGGTACGGCGGCAGCGCACTGTCCACATGGTTGCCCTCGACGCGGATCGTGCCGCCCTGTGGCAGGCCCACCGCATCACGCAGCCCATTGGAGCTGCGCAACCGCAGCTCCTCGATGAGCCGAAGCGCCGTCCGGGCGTTGCGCCCCACCTCGTCCATGCGCGTCTTCTGACGGTCGAGCTCCTCGACGACCACCAGGGGCAGCACCACCGCGTGCTCATCGAAGCGGTACAGCGCGCGGGGATCCGCCAGCAGCACGCAGGTGTCCAGTACGAACGTCGAGCCCATGACGCATCCTCTCTGATCCGACGGCCTACCGCTGTGCGGTCGCGCGCGTGTCACGTCATGGCGCCGGCACCCCCTCGACAGCCACGCACTTCGCAGCCTTGAATTGCAACTGGAACCTCGCACCCTTCTTGAGGTGGACGTCGTCGACGTCGATGCCGTCGCGACCGGCGAGCGCGGCCATCAGCGACGGCACGATGTCACCGTGCGAGCACATGACGACGTGGTCGCCCGCGTTGTCGGCCACGAGCTGATCGAGCAGCGCGAGCGCCCGCCCCCCGAGCCACGCCGAGGCGACCCACGTATCGCCCGCATCCAACACCGGCACCGACGGCGCCTCGCCCAGCGCCTCGGCGAGCTCGATGTCCATGCCCAACCGGTCGGCCAGCGGTTCAACGGTCTGCACGCAGCGGGTGAAGGGGCTCGTGAGGATGCGTGAGATGGGGTGTATCGACAGATCGACGGCGAGGCTCTTGGACTGCGCTCGACCGGACTTGGTCAGTGGACGATCGCGATCCGGCTTCCCCCACCAACGATCACGACTCTGCGCCTTCGCGTGGCGCACCAGCTCGATGGACGTGGCCGCATGGGTCATTGACGTCTCGCAGCATATACGAGCGCCCCGCCTGAAAGCGATTTCTTTTCGCGACCGCCGCCGCGCGCGGTGCGCGCACACGCCTGGCGTCACGCCGTGGAGGTCCGCGGTACCACCCTCAGCGACCGAACCGTCGCTGCCGGCCGGCGAAGTCACGCAGCGCGCGCAGGAAGTCGATCTTGCGGAACGCCGGCCAGTAGGCGTCGGTGAAGTGGAACTCGGAGTGGGCGGACTGCCACAGCAGGAAGCCCGACAGCCGGATCTCACCCGACGTGCGGATGATCAGATCCGGATCGGGGGTCCCGGTCGTGTACAGATGCGGCGCGAGCAGGTCGGGCGTGAGGCCGGCGATCACCTGCTCGAGCGTGTCGCCGTCGGCCAATCGCTGCTGCAGCAGGCCGCGGACCGCATCGATGATCTCCTGGCGGCCGCCGTAGCCCACGGCCACCTGCACGTGCAGCCGGTTGCCGGCGCTGGTGCGGTCCGCCGCCTGCTTGAGCCGCAGCCGCAGCTCGTCGGGCAGGGCGTCGAGCGCACCGACCGGCGTGATGCGGAACCCGCGGCTGCGGTTGCGGGGATTGTCGGCGATGGCGGTGACGGTGTCGCCGATGATCTTGGTGAGTTCGGCCAGCTCCGCGTCGGTGCGTGACAGGTTGTCGGTGGACAGCAGCCACAGCGTGACGTGGTCCACGCCGAACTCGTGGCACCAGTCGAGCAGGTGCTGGATCTTGCCGGCGCCGAGCCGGTGGCCGTCGGCGACGGTTGACAGGCCGCGTTCCCGCGCGTACCGCCGGTTGCCGTCGAGGATCACGCCGACGTGTCGCGGGAGCACAGCATCACGCAGCGATCCGGCCAGCCGCCGTTCGTAGATCCGGTAGACCAGGTTGCGCACCACGACCCGCGGAAGTGTACGGGACGTGGGCGGCGGCGGTTCCACCGTGGCGCGCGTCGTCGCTTCTACGCTGCCGGCGGTGCACACCGAATGGGGTTGCAGGTGGGCTCGCAGCAGGGCGGTCCGGGCGTCGTCCAACCGAACGGACAGCCGGGCACGGCCACGTGGTTCGCCATCCTGCTCGCGTGGATCCTGATGGCGGGCGTCTCGGTCGGGACCATCACCGGTCGGGCTCCGATCACCCGGCAGCCCGCGGCGACCGCGTCCCGACGCCCGCCGCCGTGGGATGCCGTCACGCTGGTGTTCGGCGGTGACGTGCACTTCGAGTCCTGGCTGCGCGACCGGGTGCTCGCCGATCCGGACGACGCCCTCGACGACATGGCACCGCTGTTCGCCGACGCCGACCTGTCGGTGGTCAACCTCGAGACCGCCGTCACGACCCGCGGCACCCGCGCGCCCAAGCAGCACACCTTCCGCGCACCCGCCGAGGGGTTGACGGCGCTGGCGGCCGCAGGCGTCGAGGTCGTCTCCATCGCCAACAACCACGGCATGGACTTCGGCGAGGTCGGGCTCGACGACACGCTGGAAGCGGCGGCGGCTGCGGACGTCGACGTGGTCGGCGGCGGCATGACCGAGGCCGCCGCGTACGCACCGCACCGGACCACGATCAGCGGACGGCGCATCGCCGTGTTCGGTGCGACCCAGGTCCTCGACACCTTCGCGCTCGACGCCTGGAGCCCGGGCCCACAACGCGCGGGTCTGGCATCCGCCAAGTCGACCCGCGCCGGGCTGCGGCACCTGCTGGCCGGTGTCCGACGGGCCAGCACTGTGGATGACACGGTCGTCGTCGTGCTGCACTGGGGACAGGAACGCCGACAGTGCCCGCTGCCGCGTCAGCGCCGCCTCGCCCGACGACTGGTGGATGCCGGCGCCGACGTGATCGTCGGTGGCCACGCGCACCGGGTCGGTCCGGGCGGGTTCCTGGGCGACGCGGTGGTGCACTACGGCCTGGGCAACCTGGTCTTCTACATCAGCGACGGCCCGGGGACCGCGAGCGGGGCGCTGGCGGTGACGATCGCACCTGACGACGCGACGACGTTGCAGTGGCGTCCCGCCGCGCTACGGGATGGCGTGGCCGCACCGCTGGACGGCGCCCGTCGCGCGGGTGCACTCGACGCGTGGCGCGCCCTGCGGTCGTGCACCGCGCTGACGGCGGCCGCCGGAGCCGGATGACCTTCGGTGCAAGCTGGCGCCGCCTGGTGCAGCAGCGCCCCGGCGAGCGCGACCGCATCCGTCAGGGCCGTGGGTCGTCGTGGAGATCGACCACCAGCGGTGCGTGGTCGGAGGGCTTGGTCCCCGGCACCTTGCTCGGCTTGCGGTACGGGCGCTCGACGCTGCTGGCGACCAGGTGTGACGACAGTGGCTCGCTGAGCAGCGCGAGGTCGATCCGCAGACCGAAGCCCTTGTGGAAGTGCCCGGCCCGATAGTCCCACCAGGTGAAGCCGGGCTCGTCGGGGTGCACCGTGCGGAACGCGTCGATGTAGCCGGTGTCGAGCACCGCGCGCAGCCGGCGGCGCTCGTCGTCGGTGATGTGGGTGGCGCCATGCACGGCGCTGGTGTCCCACACGTCGAGATCGGCCGGGCACTCGTTGAGGTCGCCGGCGATCACAGTGGGGTGCCCGGCCAGGGCGGCCGCCCGGGCACGCATCGCTGCGAGGAACGCGAGCTGCTGGGCGAACGCCGGACTGTGGAGCGCCTGGCCGTTGGGCCCGTCCGTGCTCACGACCCGCAGGTCGCCGGCCGTCGCCGCGGGCCTGCGCGCCTCGGGCGGCGCGG
>JAHWKT010000107.1 GCA_019347695.1 Actinomycetota bacterium
CGCCGATCGAGACGCTGATCCGCAGCGGCCGGCCGGGCAGGATCGGGCGCGTGAAGCCGGCGCGGACGCGCTCGGCGGTGGCGGTGACCGCAACGCGATCGCGCGCGTCGCCGAGCAGGACAGCGAACTCGTCTCCCGAGAGCCGCGCCACGACATTGGCAGGGCGTACCGAGCCACGGATCCGCTCGGCGGTCTCGACGAGCACGGCGTCGCCGGTGGCGTGGCCGAACCGGTCGTTGACCGACTTGAAGTCGTCAATGTCGATGAGCAGCACGGCGAACGCCATCCCGTCACGCTGAGCACGACGCAGCGCCTCGTCGAGGTGGGTCAGCAGGCTACGGCGGTTCGGCAGACGACACAGTGGGTCATAGCTCGCCTGCCACGCCAGCAGCTGCTCGCGGGCGATGCGGTCGGAGTTCGGTCGCGCCGACAGCACGCGCACGCCATCGCTGTCGATGTGCGAGGCCAGGCACACGTCGGCGTCGATCGATGTGTCATCGACGGCCCGGCCCACCAGTGACGACGCCACCGCCGCCTGACCATCGGCCAGCAACGCCGCGAACGTGGTCGCCACCAGCTCCGGCTGGAACAGCTGTGCGAGCCGCCTGCCGCGCAGCGGTGTGGGCGCATCGTCGAGCAGCGAACGAGCGGCCAGGCTGGCGTCGAGGATGCGGCCGGCGGCATCGACAAGGAGCAGCGCATCGGGTGCGAGCTGCGCCGCCGCACCGAACTGCGTGGTGGTCGGCGGCGGCAGCGACGCATCCAACCGCTCATACAGCGGATCGGGACTGTCGAGGGGATCCGACCCGAGGATGCCACCACGATGCAGCTCATCGACCCAGCGATCCGCCGCCCGGGCGTACAGCAGGAAGTCCGACAGCCGCGCCGGCGCGGGCAGCTTCAGCATCACCTGCGCGCCATCCGCGTGCCGACACTGCTCGAGCAGGGCGGTGAACGTCGCGTAGCACGTCGCCGGCGCCCCGAGCCCCGCCGCGATGAGCCCGCTACGCTTCGCGTCGTCGATCCGGCCGCGCACCGCAGCGAAGTACGCGACGAAGGCGCGGGTGGCCGCGCCGTCGACCCGGATCTTCGCGACGGATTCCACACCAGACCGCTCGGCCGACATCGCGTTGCGCTAAGCTAAGAGGTCGCGCCGACAGCGCGCTTGGTACGCCGGCGGACAGCAAAACGCCCCGCAGATGCGGGGCGTATGTCGACGACCGGCCAGCCGACCGTCGGGAAACGACGCCGAGCTAGCCCGGTGTCACGTTGCTTGCTTGCGGACCCTTCGGGCCGTCAGTCACCTCGAACTCGACGCGCTGGCCCTCTTCGAGGGACTTGTAGCCGTGCATCTGGATGGCAGAGAAGTGCACGAAGAGATCCGAGCCGCCACCTTCCGGGGTGATGAAGCCGTATCCCTTGTCGGCGTTGAACCACTTGACAGTACCTGCTGGCATGAACTTGCCTATCACACGATGAAGCGGTGCACCCCTACCCGTGGGTGGAGGCACCGCACAGAACGCGTCATAGTTTAGCGCGCTGTCGTCACGTGCTCCGCAGCGCCGGATCCAGCCCGGCAGCCGCGAACAACTCAGCCACCACGTCATCGAGCCGGTTCGCGGCCCGCGACCGCGCGGCCGACACGTCGCCGTCGACGGGCTCGACCACCTCCACGTAGAACTTCAGCTTGGGTTCGGTTCCGCTTGGGCGGACCTGCATGCGCGAGCCGTCCTCGAGTGCCAACGCGACCATCCGGGTGGGGGGCATGTCGAGCGCCGACGCTTGTCCGTCCCGGTCATGTCGCCGCCCGGTCTCGAAGTCGGTGACGCTGACGACCGGCGAGTCGGCGATCGTCGCGGGGGTGTCGTCGCGCAGCTGCGCGAGCGCACGACCAGCGAGATCGTCGCCGTCGTCGTCGCCGTCGTCGAACCGCACGTAGGTCTGCGCCTTGGCGTGCAGGCCGAACCGGCGGGCGAGGTCGTCGAGCCGGTCGAGCAGGCTGCGACCCGCGGCCCGCTCACGGGCCGCGCAGTCGGCCAGCACGAGCGCGGCCGACATCCCGTCCTTGTCGCGCACCGCGTCGCCGATCATCACGCCGAGTGCCTCCTCGTAGGCGAGCACCATGCGCCGGCCGGCACAGTCACCTCGCGCGGCGGCGGCGGCGAGCCACTTGAAGCCGGTCAGCGTCTCGGCGTAGCCGACACCGTGGTGCTGTGCGATGCGCTCGAGCAGCTGTGACGACACCACGGTCGTCGCGACCATCCGTTCTGCACCGCCCGGCAGGTGCTCGAGCAGGTAATCGGCGAGCACGCAGCCGATCTCGTCACCGGTCAGCAGTCGCCAGCCGTCACCGGTCGGCACGGCAGCGGCGATCCGGTCACCGTCGGGATCGTTGGCGAGCACGAGGTCTGCGTCGCGCTCGCGCGCCAGCGCCAGCGTCGCGTCGAGCGCGCCGGGTTCCTCGGGGTTGGGGAAGTCGACAGTCGGGAAGTCGGGATCAGGATCGAACTGCTCGGCGATGACGGCGACGTCGGTGAAGCCGGCGCAGCCGAGCAGCTCGACCGTGTGGCGCCCCGCTACACCGTGCAGCGGGGTGTAGACGATCGTCAGATCGCGGGCGCCATCCGACGGGAGTAGCCGCAGCGCCGCCGCGCGGTAGCCGTCGATCAGGTCCTCGGGCAGGCGGCGTCCCACGTCGCTGTCGAGCTCGGTCGGTGTCGCGGTCGCCTCGATCGCGGCGGCGATCTCGTCGGCCAGGTCAGGGGTGATCTGTCCCCCACCGCGCCAGTACACCTTGTAGCCGTTGTCGTTCGCCGGGTTGTGGCTCGCCGTCACCTGGATCCCCGCCCCCGCGCCGAGCAGCCGCGTCACGTAGGCCAGCAGCGGCGTCGGCACCGGGTCCGCCCAGTAGCGCACGTCGAAGCCCGCGGCGGCGAGCACAGCCACGGCGTCCCGCGCGAAGACGTCGGAGTTGTGCCGCGCGTCGCGACCGACGACGACGATGGCGGACGCCGGATCCGACTCCTGCGCGAGGCGGGCGGCGACACCGGCGGTGGCCTGACGAACCACCACCCGGTTCATCCGCGTGGGCCCTGCGCCCAGCGCACCCCGCAGCCCCGCGGTGCCGAACTCCAGCCGGCCCGCGAACCGCTCCTCCAGCGCGGCGCCACCGGCGTCGATCAGGGCCTGCAGCTCGCTGCGGGTCGCGGGATCCGGATCGAGCTGGAGCCACTGCTCGGCGCGTGCCGTGGTGTCCATCGGTGCATCACCCCTTCCTTCGCGGCGCCGCGGGAAAGATCAGCGCCCGTGCACCACCGAGGACAACCGGGCACGCTGCGCCGCGAACCAGTCGGCCGGCCGGCCCCGCATCGACGCTTCCCGCAGCGCTTTGGCGCGCTGGCTGCGCTCGTCGGCGTCCATCGTCAAGGCACGCTGCAGCGCCTCGACCTGCGACTCGACGTCATACGGGTTGATCAGCAGCGCACCGTCGCCGAGGACGTGCGCCGCCCCGGCGGTGCGCGACAGCACGACGGCACCGGCGTTACGGTTGAGTACCGCGCCCTCCTTGGCCACGAGGTTCGTGCCGTCGACGACGGGGTTGGTCAACATCACGTCGTAGCGTTGGAACGCGGCGAGGACACGTGGATAATCGCCGCTCACCGCGAACTCCAGGACCCGTTCGCCGAACGCCTCATGGATGCGGTCGGCGACCTCCTGGCAGGCCTCCAGGTACGACGCGTACTCCGGCACGTCCTGCCGGGACGGGTTCAGCAGCGCCACGTGCCACACGCGCTGACGGTGCTCGGGGTACCGCTCGAGCAGCTGCTCGAACGCGAGCAGCCCGCGCAGGATGTTCTTCGACAGGTCGGTGCGGTCGGCCCGCAGCAGGAGCCGACGGCCCTCCAGCTGCGCCTCGAGCTCCTCGCCGGCCGCAGCGACCGCGTCGGTGTCGCTCTCACGCTCGAGCGTGTCGACGTCGACCCCCAGAACGAAGTCGGCGACGACCGTCCGCTGGTCGTCGAGCGTGACGGTCTCGCCCTGCACGTCGGCGCCGCACATGTCGACGACGCACCGTCGAAACGCCTCGGCCCACATTGGCGACGAGAAGCCGACCACGTCGGCCGCGAGCAGGCCGCGCAGGATGCCGTCGGTGATGCGGTCCGGCAGGACACGCAGGTAGTCCGGACCGACCCACGGGGTGTGCACGTAGTGCAGCAGCGCCGCGCCGGGCAGCTCCGACCTGATGGTGCGCCCGGCCGTCAGCAGGTGGTAGTCCTGCAGGTGGATCTCGCTGTCGTCGTCGGCGGCGTCGGCCACCGCCCCAGCGACGGTCTCGTTGACCGAGGTGTATCCGTGGAACCACGGATCGCTCCAGTCGGTGCCGCTGGGCTCGTACGGCGCACCCCACAGCTCGTGCAGGGTGAACCACAGCAACCGGTTCGACACGACGTTGTAGTGCGGATCGAGCCGATCACCGACATCGAGCAGTCGCAGCCGGTACGTGCCGCGGTCGGTGTCCGCCTCGAACGCCTCGCCGTCATGGCGGTGCGCCACCTCACGATCGACGTCGTCGAGTGCGAGCGAGATCCAGGTGTTGTCGCCGCCGGCCATCGCCTCGCCGAGCGCGGACACCAGCCCGCCGGCACCCCGCTCGGGGCGCAGATCATCACCCTCACGCTCCCAACTGACGGGGCCGCGGTTGCTGGCGACGATCAGGGTGGGGTCGGCGTCGTCGTTGGTCACGAGGTGTCCTTCGTCGCGTGGTCGACGAGCAGTCGCAGCAGATCGCCGGTCTCGGCCGGGTCGTCCAGCCGCAGCGTCGCCGCGGTGCGTCGATCGTCTTCGCCCTCCACGACGACGCCAACGCCGACATCGGCGACCACGGCGAACGCGTCCTCGTCGGTGAGGTCGTCACCAACGTAGACCGGAGGATGGCGGTCGGTGTCGAGCCCGAGCACGTCCATCAGGTGCCGCAGTGCCCGACCCTTGTCCCAGTCGATGTCGGGGCGAAACTCCTCGATGTCTTTGCCACCGGTCACCCGCAGCCGCCGGTGCGCCTCGGCGAGCTCCCGCACGACCCGTGCGGTGCGCCGGCGCGTCGGTTCGTCACGCACCCGGCGGGTGTGCACGGCGATCGCGTAGCGCTTGCGCTCGACCGTGACCCCATCGGGACCGTCGAGCCGGTCACGCGCCTGCCGCTCGACCTCGTCGAGATCATCGAGGTACTCCTCGCCCTTGCGCTCGCGGCTGCCGTCGGGCAGCAGCATGTCGAAGCCGTGGCTGCCGGCGTACGCGATGCCGGCGATGTCGACCAGCGACCGCACGTCATCGAGGTCGCGGCCGCTGATGACGGCCACCGTCAGCTGCGCGGCGGCGTCCTCGACGACCGCACGGACCTGGTCATCGAGCGTCGCGGCCGCGGGATCGTCAACGATCGGCGTGAGCACCCCGTCGTAGTCGAGGAAGATCACGGGTGCACGACCGTCGAGCATCGTCCGCCATCGATCGTCGGCATGCAACGCGTGGGCGAGCTCGGAGATCATCGGCCGGTTCGAGGACATCTGAAGCATGCCTGCCCGCACCGGGCGCACACAAACGTGTGCTGCGCGGCCCGAGGGCGACGGCGCCGTGGGGGTCAGGCGAGACCCCATCGGCGGCAGTGCCACTGCCACGCCGAGGCGACGATGTCGTGCAGCCCCACGTGGCGCGGGCGCCATCCCAGTCGGTCGCGTGCCCGGTCCGACGACGCGACCAGCACCGCGGGGTCGCCCGGCCGGCGGGGCGCGTCGGTCGCGCGGATGGCGTGACCGGTCACCTCGCGTGCGACGTCGATCACCCGTCGCACGCTGAACCCGTCGCCGTTGCCGAGGTTGCATACGAGCAGTCCCGGATCGGTGCACTGCTCCACGGCGCGCACGTGCGCGTCGGCAAGGTCGGCGACGTGGACGTAGTCGCGGACGCACGTACCATCGGGCGTGTCGTAGTCCGTGCCGAAGACCTTGATGTCGTCGCGGCGACCGGCGGCGACCTGCAGGATGAGCGGGATGAGGTGGGTCTCGGGATCGTGGTCCTCGCCGCGGTCGGCGGTGGCGCCCGACGCGTTGAAGTAGCGCAGCGCCACACAGCTCATGCCGCGCAGCCGCGCCAGCCAGTCCAGCGACCGTTCGATCAGCAGCTTGCTCTCGCCGTACGCGTTGGTCGGACGCGTGGCGTCGTCCTCGTCGATCGGCACCCGTTCGGGATCGCCGTAGACCGCGGCGGTCGATGACAGCACGAAGCGGTCGACGTCGGCGTCGGTCAGCGCCTCCAGCAGTCGCAGCGTGCCGGCGGTGTTGTTCGCGAAGAACGCCTCGGGCCGCCGCATCGACTCGCCGGCTTCGATCGAGGCAGCGAAGTGGACGCAGGCGTCGACGTCCGCGAGTGCGTCGCGGTAAGCCTGCGGCTCGGCGATGTCGGCCGAGATCACGTCGACCCCCTCGGGGACGAGCTCGGCGTGGCCGCTGCGGAGGTCGTCGACGACCACCACCTCGTGGCCGCGGTCGCGCAGCTGCGCGACCGTCACCGAGCCGATGTAGCCGGCGCCGCCGGTCACGAGCACACGCATCGCAGGCCGTCCTTTGCTCGGGCCGCGGGCGTCGTCGCACGGCGGGCCGGACCGGGCGCGAACGCTAGCAGCCCACATCGCCGTTGCCGTGCCACGACGCCCGCACTACGCTGCCCGGGTGGACCGCCGACGCAGGTCTGCACGGGGAGCTGGTGATCCAGCTGAGAGGAGGCAGCCCATGCCTCGACCCGAGAACCTGACCTGGATAATGCCAGCGTAGGGAGTCGCGACGATGCAGGAGTCCGCACGAGTCACCGCCGACGGCATCTGGACCGACGTCGAGGCCGTCCGCAGCCAGGCCCCGCTGGTGCACAACATCACCAACTACGTCGTGATGAACAGCACCGCCAACGCCCTGCTCGCGATCGGCGCGTCGCCGGTGATGGCGCACGCCGTCGACGAGGCCGCCGACATGGTCGGCATCGCCGGCGCGCTGGTGGTCAACATCGGCACGCTCAGCCCTCACTGGGTCGAGGCGATGCACGTCGCCATGCGCGCCGCACGGGACCGATCGGTGCCGATCGTGTTGGACCCGGTCGGCGCCGGCGCCACACCGTACCGCACGCGGACCGTGCACGACCTGATCGCCGATGTCGCCCCGACGATCGTCCGCGGGAACGCGTCGGAGATCATGGCGCTCGCCACAGCCGAAGCGACGACCAAAGGCGTCGACAGCAGCGAGGAGGCGTCGTCAGCCGTCGACGCGGCCACCCAGCTGTCCCGCCAGCTCGACGCGGTCGTCGCGGTCACCGGCGCTACCGACGTCATCGTCGACGGCGACAACCAGGTGCAGCTCGGCAACGGACACCCCTTGATGGCACGGGTGACCGGCCTGGGATGCACCATGTCCGCGCTGAGCGGCGCGTTCGCCGCGGTCAATCCCGATCCCGCGCTCGCGGCCGCCCACGCGCTCGTCGTCGGTGCGATCGCCGGTGAGCTCGCGGCCGAGCACGCCGAAGGTCCCGGCACGCTGCAGCTGCACCTGCTCGACCGCCTGCACGACGTCAGCTGCGAGCAGATCGCCGACCGGCTCCGCGTCAGCGCGGCGACGTCGGGCACATCCGCGCCGGCGTAGTCGTGCACGGGTTGTACCTGGTCACCGACCGCGGGCTGATCGGCGACCGGCGGATCACCGACGTCGTCACCGCCGCGGTCGAGGGCGGCGCGTCGTGTGTGCAGGTGCGCGAGAAGGACGCCTCGACCCGCGAGCTCGTCGAGATCGCCACACGACTGCGGTATCTGTTGCACAGCCTGGGCGTGCCGCTGATCGTCAACGACCGCATCGACGTCGCACTGGCCGTCGGCGCCGACGGCGTCCACCTCGGACAGCGCGACATGGACTACCCGACCGCGCGCCGGCTGCTGGGACCCGACGCCGTCGTCGGCCTGTCGGTCGAGACCATGGAGGAGGTCGGCCAGGCCGACGCGTACGACGTCGACTACCTGGGCGTCAGCCCGATCTTTGCGACGCCGACCAAGCGTGACACCCGCGGTGCGTGGGGCCTGGACGGGCTCGCGCGCGTCCGACGACGGTCACAGCACCCACTGGTGGCGATCGGCGGCCTCGACGTGTCGAACGCCGCGGCCGCCGTCGAGGCCGGAGCCGACGCCGTCGCCGTGGTGTCGGCGATCTGTGCCGCATCCAACCCACGGCAAGCCGCGGCCGAGCTGGTCGCGCAGATCGACGCCGCGATGAGTGCAAGGAGCTGACTGATGCGCACCTACCAGCGGGCGTTGACGATCGCCGGGTCGGACAGCGGCGGCGGCGCCGGCATCCAGGCCGATCTCAAGACGTTCTCGGCGCTGGGGTGCTACGGCACGTCGGTGATCACGGCGTTGACCGCGCAGAACACCGTCGGGGTCACGGCGATCCACCCGGTTCCCGCTGACATCGTCGCAGCCCAGATCGACGCGGTGCTCGACGACATCGGCACCGACGCCACCAAGATCGGGATGCTGCACTCGGCCACCGTCATCGACGTCGTCGCCGACCGGTTGCGCCACCGCGAGCCTCGACCGGTCGTGCTGGACCCGGTGATGGTTGCCACGAGCGGCGCTGTGCTGCTGGAGGACGACGCCATCGACGCACTGCGCAGCCGCCTGCTACCCGTGGCGACCGTGATCACACCGAACCTTGCCGAGGCAGCGATGTTACTGGGCGGCGGCACCATCGACACCGTCGATGACATGGAGGCCGCCGCCCGAGAGCTGGCGTCGCTGGGCCCGCGTGTCGTGCTGTGCAAGGGCGGACACCTGAAGGCCGACCACAGCGTCGACGTCTACTACGACGCCGACACGCGTGTCGGCCGCCGGCTCGACGCGCCGCGCATCGACACGCTCAACACGCACGGCACGGGGTGCACGCTGTCGTCCGCGATCGCCGCGCACCTCGCACGCGGCAACACGATGGATCGCAGCATTGCGCAGGCCAAGACGTACCTGACGGACGCCATCCGCGCCGGTGCCGATCGCGAGCTGGCCGCGGGCCACGGCCCGGTGCACCACTTCGTCGGATGGTGGGCCAGCGCGTGAGCGGGCCGTTCACGACGCAACTGTGGGCGGCGATCGAGCCGCTTCACGAGCACGCGATTCACCGGCGGGCGGCGCCCGACAACCCCTACCGGCGCTGGCCGCCGTGAGCCGGCCCCACGCCCTGGTGGTGCTCGACTTCTCGGGAACGCTGAGCGTCGCTGCCGCGCGCTTCGCCGCGCCCGAGCGGTTGACCGCTGAGCTGGCGCGCTCCGGCCTCGCAGCGCTGGGCATCGACACGCCCGACGTGTTCTGGGAGCGGCTGGTCAATCCCACGTGGGAGCGCGGCAGCACCACGAGCGCGGGGTACGTGACCGTCCTGACGGAAGCGGCGATCCACCTGCTGCGCGAGCGCGGGCACCATCAGGATCCGGCGGTCGTCGGTGAGTGCGTGAGCCGGTTCGCCGACCGCTACTTCGCCTCGTCGACCATCGCCGAGCCGTGGCAGCCCTGGCTGCACCGGCTCTTCGCGCATCCCGATCTCGTCATGATGGTCGCAACCGACCACTATGCGGAGGTGACCGGTCACATCATCGCGCAGCTGGCGGCCCACGGACTGCCCGCGGCGGCCGTGACTGGTGCGCACCGGGCGCCCGACGCCCACGTCATCGTCGCGAACTCGGCCGACATCGGGCACCACAAGGCCGAACGCAGCTTCTGGGACGCCGTCGCGCGAACGGCCAGCGCCGTCGACCCCGTCGTGACGATCGACGACTTCGGCGCCAACGAGCAGCAGGACGACGCCTACGCGGCACAGACCCGGCTGGCGCGACGCCAACAGGAGACGGCGGACCTGCTGTCGGCGGTGTTCGGGGCGTCGGTGACGGCCCTGCCGTTCGCGCTCGACGAGGACGGCGGCGCAGACCTGCGACACCGCATCGACGAGATCGGCCGGACTACGATGAGGGTCCTGTCCGGCGCGCCGTGACCGACGGCGCTTCGTCAACACGGGAGAGGGGTGCGAGGTGCAGCTGCCGATGATGCCCCCGATCTCGCCGATGCTGGCGCGCAACGCTGCACGCCTGCCGACCGACGACGGCTGGATCTTCGAGCCCAAGTGGGACGGCTTCCGCTGTCTGGTGTTCCGCGACGGCGACGAGGTCGAGCTGTGGTCGCGGCACGCCAAGCCGTTCAACCGCTACTTCCCGGAGCTCGCCGACCCCCTGCGCGCACAGCTGCCTGCACGCGCGGTGGTCGACGGGGAACTGGTGGTGCCGTCGGGCGACGGCCTCAGCTTCGATCTCCTCGGTCAGCGCATCCATCCGGCGGCGTCGCGCGTGGAGATGCTGGCCGAGACCACGCCGGCACGGTTCGTCGCGTTCGACGTGCTGGCGGTCGGCGACGAGGATCTGCGAGACGTGCCATTCGGCGACCGCCGTGCGCGCCTCGAGGCGCTGCTGACCGACGCGGTGCCACCGCTGCATCTGACGCCCGCCACCACCGACCACGCGACGGCGACCGACTGGTTCGAGCGCTTCGAGGGTGCGGGAGTCGACGGCATCATCGCCAAGCCCATCGGCGACCCGTACGCCGAGGGCTCGCGGACCCAGCGCAAGCTCAAGCACCAGCGGACCGCCGACGTGGTGGTGGCCGGGATGCGCTGGCACAAGAGCGGACAGGGCGTCGGGTCCCTGCTGCTGGGCCTGTGGCGCGGCGACCACCTCCAGCACATCGGTGTCGCGTCGTCGTTTACCGCGGCCCGCCGCGTCGAGCTGGTCTCCGAGGTGGAGGACCTGCGGCTCGACGACGTGTCGGAGCATCCGTGGGCCGCGTGGAGCGACGAGGCCGCGCATGAGGCACAGCGCCTGCCGGGCGCGCCGTCGCGCTGGTCGGGCCAACGCGACGCCGGCTGGGTGCCGCTGCGCATCGCCCGCGTGGCGGAGGTCGGGTTCAACCAGCTGACCGACGGTCGGCTGCGGCATCCCGCGAAGTTCGTCCGCTGGCGCCCCGACAAGCCGCCGCACGACTGCACCTACGACCAGCTGGAGGTCGCGCCGCCGGCCGAGCTCGACCAGGTCTTCGGCGCCGGCAGCTGACCCCGACCGCCGTGTCGGCTCGCACCCACCAGCGGGCCCGAACCGACACACCCACCGAGCGGTCGAGCTCAACGAGTGGACGGTGGATCCGATGCCCGACACCGTCGCTGCCGCCGCCACCGAGCTCACGGCGGTCAACGTCGGGCAGGCCCCGCACGAGATGCTCATCGTCCGCGCCCCGCCAGCGGAGCACTGCCACTCGACCAGGACGGCGCGGTGGACGAGGACGCGCTCGACCGCGAGGCCGTGATCGGTGAGGTGGAGGGTCTGAGGTCCGGCGAGCAGGGATCGCTGACCGTCGACCTGCCGGCCGGCGACTACCTGCTGCTGTGACGGTGCACGCGTTGGCGGACCGGCGGCGAGTCAGCCGACCGGTGACGAGTCGGCCCGCTCCTCCATCCTGCCGCACAGCTCATCCCACGCGTCACGGTGATGCTCGATCGCCCGACGTACCCGGGACCGCGGCGAGCACCTGCGCGAGCAGCGAGGTGCCCGAGGCGTGGGCAACGTTGGCCCACATCGACAGCGCGGCCGGGCCGATGATGGCCAGCAACGGGAACATTTGCCATCCGCGCCCGGACAGCGACTCGGTCCACAGCACCGCCGTCGCGGTCACGATCATGCCGTCGACCGCGAGCGGCACGATCCACGCCAGACCCGGGTCGACGGCGCCCGTGTTCTGGCCACGTCGCGGATCGCGTCGAACGACAGCCCGAAGGTGCAGGCGGCGATGCTCAGAAAGCCGATCCGCGCCAGCCACACAGTGATGCGTTCCATACCCGGGCCTCCACGACGTACGCCGACGCATCCACGGGTGCAGCAGCCACAGGCGCCACAACTCCCGCCAGATGCGCGCAGAGAGATCACGACGATCCAACGACATCACGCTCCGCAACGCAAATCGTGGCGGCGCGGCAGCAGCCGGCGCACGGCGACGTACGCTGGCCCGCGCCTGATCGTCGATACGACCCGGTGGTACATGTCTGGCAATCCGGCCCCGCGTCGCGACGCGCCAGACGGCCGCGGGCAGCACCCGACGCCGACCGCATCACGCGTCGCCACGCTGCGTGACGCCCTGTACGCACAGCCGGCAGCCGGCACCGTGCAGCGGTCTGTGCGCGGGCCGCTGCGGGTGGCGTTCTGGGCGGCGCTCCGCGCCGGGCTGCACCTGCAGGTGGAGGGACTCCGGCATGAGGGACCGTCGGTCGTGGTGTCGAACCACCCCAACCTGATCGACGGTCTGATCGTGCTGTTCGCCGATCCGACGATGCGACCCGTCGCGCGATGGCACCGCAACCCGATGCTCCGCGTGGGGATGTGGATCGCCGCAAGCCTGATCACCACCACTGGCACACCGGTCACGCCGCACCGTGGGGCGTACGCCTCGGCGCTGGCGCACCTGCGTGCCGGTGGGCGCTTGTGGATCGCACCGGAGGGTGGGTGGCAGCCGACGTTGACGCTGCGGTACCCCCGCACCGGCGCGGTGAGGCTGGCACACGCCGTGGGCGTGCCGATCCAGATCCTGGCGATCGTGCACGGCGCCCATCCCGGACCGACCTTGGCGACCTGGCGGGGCTGGCCCCGGCCACGGGTGCTGCTGCGCTGGGGTCCGGTCGTCACGACGACCGGCGATGTCGCCGCCGACATCGATGCGATGATGGTCGCACTCGGCCGGGCGTGCGGTGCGACATGGCGTCGCCCGGACACGACCGCAAGGACTGGCGACGCTGCGCACGAGTGAGTGCGTCGCGCGCGGACAGCGAACCAGACGAACAGGAGGGCCGTCGTGGAGTCGCTGCGATCGCAGCCGCGCTCGTGCTCGTCTACGGCGCGGTGTCGCGTCGGCTGACGTCGACCGTCGTCACCGCGCCGATGCTGTTCGTCGCGGCGGGGCTGGTGCTCGGCGACGGCGGGCTGGGGATCCTCGACCTCGGGCTCGACGAGGAGGGCGTGCGGATCCTGGCCGAAGCCACGCTCGTGCTCGTGCTGTTCGTCGACGCCATCGAGATCGAGCTGCCACGGCTGGTCGACGAGGTGCAGCTGCCCGCCCGCATGCTGACCATCGGTCTGCTCGGCACCGTGGCACTGGGCACGCTCGCTGGCCTGGCGGTGTTCGACCTCGAGCTGTGGGAGGCCGCGCTGCTCGCGGCCATCCTCGCCCCGACCGACGCGGCGCTCGGCCAGGCGGTCATCACCAACCACGACGTGCCGGTCCGGATCCGCGAGACGCTGTCGGTGGAAAGCGGG
>JAHWKT010000005.1 GCA_019347695.1 Actinomycetota bacterium
GGTCTCGCGGGTCTGGCCATAGCTCCACGTCTCGCCGTCGGAGATCAGGCATGGCCGGTCGGCGTCGGTATCGCCCAGCAGCGCCTCCGCGCAGTTGAGCACCTGCGGATACTGCAGCTCGGGTAGGTCGAACAGCACATCGGGCAGCTGCTCGACTGGCGGCAGGCTGTCGATCGTGAACGTGTCGACGTGCGCCGACGTGGTCATGGTCGCCTCCCGGCATCGGCTGGTGCTCACCGTAGAGGCGTCCCGGACGTCACTCAAGACCCGTGACGGTCGCCACGGTGGCGCCGCACGTCGCCGACCGCGAGGCGCCATCGGTTAGCATCGTGGGACCGGTGGCGACCAGCGAGGACACGTGCAGGGCCTGAGCGACGAGCACCGCCGCATGCGTGACGACGCGCGCGGGGTCGCACGTGACGAGCTGGCCCCCATCGCCACCCGCGGACCCCACGGTCGCGTGAACCGCGACCTGGTTCGGGCGCTGGCCGACCACGGCATCCTGCCCGCGCTGTTCCCGGCCGAGCTGGGCGGGACGGCGGCCGAGGGGGTCTCGGCGACCGCGCTGTGCGTGCTGCGGGAGGCGATCGCGCGCCAGTCGGTGACCGCGGAGACCACGCTGGCGGTGCAGGGCCTTGGGTCCTACCCGATCCTGCAGTCGGGCACCGACGACCTGCGCGCACGCTGGATCCCGCCGGTGGCCAAGGGACAGGCGGTCGCCGCCTTCGCGCTGACCGAACCCGGTGCCGGGTCGGACGCCGCCGCGCTGGCGCTACGCGCCGAGCGCGACGGCGACGGCTTCAGGTTGACGGGCACCAAGACGTGGATCTCGCATGCTCCGGACGCCGACGTCTACACGCTGTTCGCCCGGACCACGCCGGACGCGGGCGCGAAAGGCGTCACGGCCTTCGTCGTGCCCGGCGATGCCACTGGCCTTCGCGGGGCGCCGATCGAGCTGCTCGCACCCCACGCGATCGGCTCCCTGGAGCTCGACGGGGTGCGCGTGCCCGCCAGCGCCGTGCTCGGCGAGGTCGACCGCGGGTTCGCAGTGGCGATGCGCACCCTGGATCTGTTCCGGCCGAGCGTCGGCGCCGCCGCGGTCGGGATGGCGCAGGCGGCGCTCGACGCGGCACTCGACCACGCCGACCATCGGGAGTCGTTCGGGCAGC
The DNA here is from genome assembly GCA_019347695.1 of Actinomycetota bacterium. GTDB lineage: Bacteria > Actinomycetota > Nitriliruptoria > Euzebyales > JAHELV01 > JAHELV01. The sequence continues at coordinate 1,170 of JAHWKT010000005.1, forward strand.
GGCTGCGCGAGTTCCAGGCGGTCGCCCACCAGCTCGCGGACATGGCCACCCGCCTGCAGGCGGCGCGGCTGCTGGTGTTCGACGCGGCCGCCGCGCACGACGCCGGGGGCGGGCAGGTCACCGGGCAGGCGGCGATGGCCAAGCTGTACGCGACCGAGACCGCCCAGTTCGTGATCGACGCGGCGGTCCAGATCCACGGCGCCGCGGGCCTCGAGCGCGGTCACCTGCTCGAGGAGCTCTACCGCGAGGTCCGAGCGCTGCGGATCTACGAGGGCGCCTCGGAGATCCAGCGCACGATCATCGCCCGTGAGCTCTATCGTGACCGGCGGAGCACCGACGGTGGGTGACGCGGCCCGCCCGGACCGACGGGCGCTGGTGACCGGCGGCAGCAGAGGCATCGGGCTGGCCGTCGTCGAGCGGCTCGCGGCCGAGGGGACCGAGGTGGTCGCCCTGGGGCGCGACACCGACGCGCTCGGCGCGCTGGCCGCGACCGCCGACGACCGTGGCTGGCAGGTGCAGACCGAGGCGTGCGACGTCGGTGACGAGGGCGCCGTCGCCGACCTGTTCGCGCGGGTGGGACCGGTCGACGTGCTCGTGGCCAACGCCGGCATGTCGGCGTCGGCGCCGGTGCACCGCATCACGCTCGACGACTGGAACCGACACCTGCGCGTCAACGCGACCGGCGTGTTCCTGACCGTGCGGGCCGCGCTGCCCGAGATGCGCGAGCGCGACTTCGGGCGCATCGTCGTCGTGGCGTCGGTCGCCGCACTCCACGGGGCGCCCTACATCGGGGCCTACGCCGCGTCGAAGCACGCGGCACTCGGCTTCGTGCGCGCCGTCGCGGCGGAGGTCGCCGGCTCGCGGGTCACCGCGAACGCCGTCTGCCCCGGGTACGTCGACTCGGCGATGACCGACCGCAGCGTCGCGAACATCGTCGAGCGGACCGACCGCGACGAGCGCGACGCCCGCGCGTTCCTCGAGCAGCAGCAGCCGCTGGGTCGGCTGGTCGAACCCGCTGAGGTGGCGGCGTCCGTCGCGTTCCTCGCCTCCGACGCTGCGGCACCGATCAACGGGCAGACGATCGTGCTCGACGGCGGCGGGGTGCAACACTGACGTCAGCCAACCCAGGAGCTGCGACCGTGACGTTTCGAGCAAGCGCGCCGTTGACGACGGAGTGGGAGCACTTCGACCTGGGCATCGACCACGGCGTGGCGACGGTGACGTTCGCGCGTCCCGACAACCTCAACGCGCTGACCTTCGAGGTGTACGCCGACCTGCGTGACCTGCTGGCGCAGCTCCCCGAGCGCGATGACGTCGACGTGCTCGTGATCACCGGCACCGGGCGCGGTTTCTGCTCGGGCGGTGATGTCCACGAGATCATCGGTGCGCTGCGCGGCATGGACACCCGCGGGCTGCTGGAGTTCACGCGGATGACCGGCGCGGTGCTGCAGCGGCTGCGCGAGATCCCACTGCCGGTGATCGCCGGCGTCAACGGCGTCGCGGCCGGTGCCGGCGCCGTGATCGCCCTGGGAGCAGACATCCGGGTGCTGGCGCGGTCCGCGTCGCTGCACCTGCTGTTCACCCGCGTCGGGCTGTCGGGCGCGGACATGGGCATCGCCTACCTGCTGCCCCGACTCATCGGGTTGGCACGCGCAACGGAGCTGCTGCTGCTGGGCGACCGGGTCGACGCCGACACCGCACTGGAGTACGGGCTGGCGAGCCGGGTCGTCGACGACGACGAGCTGCCGGACGCGGTTGGGGCACTCGCCCGGCGTTTCGCGGACGGCCCGACGCTCGCGTACGGGGCGACCAAAGCACTGCTGACCCGCGAGCAGGACATGAGCCTGCAGGCCGCCGTCGAGACCGAGGCGCTCACGCAGGCGCTGCTGATGACCTCAGCCGACCACGCCGAGTTCTACGAGGCCTTCTCGGATCGCCGTGAGCCGAGATGGACAGGGCGCTGAGATGAACGGCTCGCCACACGAGATCGTCAACCCGTCCACGCTGCTCGACCCCGTCGGGTTCTCCCACGCCGTCGTCGCCGCACCCGGGCGCACCATCCACCTCGGCGGACAGACCGGCCACCGCCACGACGGGTCGCTGCCGGCGGGCCTGGTCGCACAGTTCGAACAGGCCGCGGGCAACCTCGCGACGGCGCTCGAGGCCGCGGGCGCGCGGGCCGAGCACCTCGTGTCGATCCAGGTGTTCGTCACCAGCGTCGAGGACTATCGGGCGAACCTCGAGCCGCTGGGCGCCGTCTACCGTCGGCAGCTCGGCCGGCACTACCCCGCGATGGCGCTGTTCGAGATCGCGCGGCTGTTCGACGCCGACGCGCTGGTCGAGCTCGTCGCGGTCGCCGTGGTGCCCGACGACGACCGGGCATGACCGCGCGGTACCTCGTCCTGCGGACGTCGCAGGACACCGCCGGGGTCCCCGACCGCTGCCGGCAGTGGGCGCAGCGGGTCCGCGCCGACGTCGCGGTGCTGGGTCCGATCGGACCGGATGACCTGCGCGCGCGACTCGAGCACGACGACTGCGCCGGTGCGGTGCTCGAGCTCGCACGTGTCGCCGACGACGCCACCGTGGCCGCCGCCATCGCGCGCGCGGCCTACCCGGTCGTGGCCGTCAGCCGCGAGGCAGTGGCCGGTGACCGCAGCGTCGTGGAGGCGGCGTGCGCCCACGTCTTCGCGGGTCGCGGTACCGGCGGGTTCGTGTGGGGCCTGTGGCATCTGCATGCCCTGCACGAGCACCCACCCCGGACCATGTCGTACGGTCCCCATCCGGCACAGGTCGCCGATCTGCGGACACCCGTCGACGCCGCCCGGCCGGTGGTGGTGCTCGTCCATGGCGGGTTCTGGCGCCACGAGTGGGAGCGCGACCTGATGGACGGCCTCGCACTCGACCTGTCGCGCCGCGGCTACGCGACGTGGAACGTCGAGTACCGGCGGGTCGGCGAAACGGGCGGTGGCTGGCCGCAGACCGGTGACGACGTGGTGCGCGCGGTCACGGCGCTGACGATCCTCGCCGACGACGGTGTCGACCTCGAACGGGTGGTGCTGCTGGGGCACTCGGCCGGGGCGCAGCTCGCGTTGCGCGCGGCCGCCGAGCTGCGCGACCGGGGGCGCCCGCCCGCCCTGGTCGTCGCGCTGTCGGGGCTGCTCGATCTCGGGTCGGCTGCCAGCGGCGGCGTCGGCTGGGGATCGGTGGAGGCGTTCGTGGGTGCCGGTCCCGAGGAGGACCCCGAGCGCTACCGCGACGCGGCGCCGATCGCCCACCTGCCGCTCGGGGTTGCGCAGCTGCTCGCCCACGGCACCGCAGATGCCCACGTGCCGCCCGCGCAGAGCGCGGGGTACGAGGACGCTGCCCGGACCGCCGGCGATCACATGGAGCTGGCCCGGCTCGACGACGCCGACCACTTCGCGCCGATCGACCCGACGTCGACCGCGTGGGCGACGATCGCCGCCGCAATCGAGCGCAGGGTGCCGCCGGGCTGACCTCGACGCCGGGACCCGGGCGACCCGGGGCCACCTCGGATGGCCTGCCGTGCACCACGCACGGCAACTGTCCACCCCACGAGCCGTCGATGTCGTTGGATTCCTCTCGGCGGCCGCCACCAGCGGTCGCCTGCGGCGTATCGTGCGTCATCGTCCACGAACCGGGCTCGGTGAACATCCGGGACGCCCCGGGGATCCCCCCGGACCCATCCCTCCCCCGCATCGGGTTTGCCGGTCGGCGCGCGGGACAGGGTGACACGACGAGACGATCACGACGGTAGGAATCGCGATGGCTGACGAGCTGGCACGCCTGGAGTTCGATCTCGGACCCAACGAGGCCTCGGGGCTCGAGACCTTCGACAACCAGCGTGTGCTGGCCGACCACGACTGGGACCTGGCCTTCTGGGCGGTGCTCGACGACATCGACGTCCACGACGCCATCGGCGTGATCGGACACCGCCAGGGCGAGCCGCTGCGCCGCGGATGGGAGGCCGAGCGCCTGCACGCCACCCATCCGGAGGGGTTGGGCCAGACCGAGGACGCCGAGGCGGTCAGCCGTCACCGCGGCTGGGTCTACATCTTCGGCTCCCACTTCGGCAGCAAGGACGGGCCGCTGCAGCGCAAGCGCCAGTTCGTCGCGCGGTTCACCGAGGACGACGTGGTCGACGCCTTCGGTGGCGACCCGATCGAGCTGGAGGTCCGCCACACGGGCCTGACCGATGGGCTGCACCGGGTGGTCAACGACGGGTTGGCCGAACGCGGACTCGACCTGCTGGCGCCGGGCCCGAAGGTACGCGCCGCGTTCTGCGAGGTCGACGACGACACCCCCGACAACATGCGTCCAGCCGACAGCGACCAGCCGATCAACATCGAGGGCGTCGCGTTCCTCGCGGACGGCACCACGTTCCTGGGCCTGCGCTGGCCGGTGACCGAGGACGGACGTCCACTGATCGTCGCGGTCGCCGGCATCCCCGAGTGGTTCGACGACGGGGACCTGCCACGGGTGACGGCCGTGCACGTCGTCGATGCCGTCGGACGCAACGGCACGCTGGCGGGCGTCCGCGACCTCTCGGCCGCCGGCGGGCGGATGCACGTCGTCTCGGGCAACATCGACAGCCGCGACAAGGGCAGCGTGCTCCTCGAGGACCACCCGGAGGGCGCCGATACGGTCAACACCCACTTCAGCTGTGCCCTGCCGCCGATCGACCGCGACACCCGCCTCGACGCCCAGCTCGAGCGGGAGTTCCCCGACATGCCCCGCATCGAGGGCCTCGCCGTCGACTTCGGCCATGTGTTCTACGTGTCCGACGAGGACGAGGGCGTCGACATGCGCTTCACCCGTTTCGTGGTCGCCGACGACTCGACCTCGAACACGTGACGCCTCCTACCGGGCCGGCCGACGATGCACCGCGGCCGGAGCGTGCGCACGACATCGATCGGCTGGTCGCGGCGCTCGAGCTCGAGCAGAAGGTGCGGCTGCTGACGGGCGCGAGCTTCTGGACGACCTACGCCGAGCCCGCGGTCGGGCTGCGCAGCATGGTCATGTCAGACGGTCCGGTCGGCGTGCGCGGGACCGGCTGGGACGAGCGCGACACGTCGGCCACCCTGCCGTCACCGACCGCCCAGGCCGCGACCTGGGACCCCACGCTCGTCGCGCGCCTCGGCGAGCTGCTCGCCAGCGCGGCGCGGCGCAAGGACGTCGACGTACTGCTGGCGCCGACCCTCAACCTGCCCCGCTCGCCGCTGGCGGGACGCCACTTCGAGTGCTACTCGGAGGACCCCCTGCTGACCGGCGCGATCGCTGCCGCCTACGTGCGCGGCGTGCAGACCGGCGGAGTGGGCACCACCGCCAAGCACTACGTCGCCAACGACTCGGAGACCCAGCGGTTCACGCTCGACGTCGCCGTCGACGAGCGCGTCCTGCGGGAGCTGTACCTGGCGCCGTTCGAGCGGGTCGTGCGCGACGCCGGCTGCTGGCTGGTCATGACGGCCTACAACGCCGTCAACGGCCACTCCATGACCGAGAGCCCGCTGCTCGACGATCCCCTCACGGCCAGCTGGGGCTTCGACGGGGTCGTGGTGTCGGACTGGACGGCGGTCCGCTCGGTCGTGGCGTCAGCGTCGGCCGCCCAGGACCTTGCCATGCCCGGACCGCACAGCCCGTGGACCGACGGGCTGGTCGACGCGGTCCGCGACGGGCAGGTCGACGAGGCGACCATCGACCGCAAGGTGCGGCGGTTGTTGCGGCTGGCCTCGCGGGTCGGTGCCCTTGACGCGGTGCCGGTCACCGGCCCACGGGCCGCGGCGATCGGGACCGACGACCAGCGGCGCCTGCTGCGCGCCGCCGCGGCCGCGGGCACGGTGCTGGTCCGCAACCACGGCCCGTTGCTGCCACTGGACCCGGCGACGCTGCAGCGGGTCGCCGTGCTCGGTCCCAGCGCCGCGTCGCCGCGCATCCAGGGCGGCGGCAGCGCCGCAGTGACGCCCGAGGTGGTCGTATCGCCGCTCGACGGCATCCGAGCGATGCTGGGCCCAGATGTGGCGGTGGACCACGCGGTCGGTGCACGCATCAGCCGCGGCCCCGAACCCGTCGACCTCGACGACGTCACGGATCCGGTGACCGGCGAGCCCGGTCTGCGTGTCCGCCTGCTCGACGCCGACGGCGTCGAGCTGCGCAGCGAGCAGCGGCTGGCCGGCACGCTGGTGTGGACCGCCGACGAGGTGCCGCCCGAGCTGGCTGCGGTGGAGGTCCACACCCGGCTGTGCGCGGACGTCTCCGGGTGCTGGCAGGTCGCCGTCGCGGGCAGCGGCCACTTCACCCTCGACGTGGCGGGTGCCACGCTGGTCGATCAGCACATCGAGCCCGAAGCGGATGATCCGGCCGCGGTCATGCTGGCGCCGCCGTACCGCGGTGGCAGCGTCGACCTCGTCGAAGGTGAGACGGTCGAGGTCGGGGTACGGCACCGGGTCGAGCACATCGAGATCGGTGTGACGGTCGTGCTCGGCGTCGAGCGCCCGACGCCGTCCGACGAGGAGGAGCTCGACCGGGCGGTCGCCCTCGCGGCAGACGCCGATGCGGCCGTGGTCGTCGTCGGCACCACCGAGCGGATCGAGAGCGAGGGATTCGACCGGACGACGCTGGCGCTGCCGGGACGACAGGACGAGCTCGTGGCCTGCGTCGCGCAGGCGAACCCGTCAACCGTGGTGGTGGTCAACGCCGGCGGACCGGTGCTCATGCCGTGGCGCACCGACGTCGCCGCGGTGCTGCTCATGTGGTTCCCAGGACAGGAGTTCGGCGGCGCGCTCGCCGACGTACTGGATGGCACCATCGAGCCCGGCGGCAGGCTGACCACCACGTGGCCGGTGACCGAGGACGACGCGCCGGTGCTGGACACCACACCCGTCGACGGCACGCTGGTGTACGACGAGGGCCTCGACATCGGCTACCGGGCCTGGCTGCGCAGCGGCCGGACCCCCGCGTACTGGTTCGGGCACGGCCTCGGGTACACCACCTGGTCGTACGAGGCGATCGCGGTGACGGCGACCGGACACGGCGCCCGCGCGCAGGTCCGCGTCACCAACGCCGGGCGATGTTCCGGGCGCGAGGTCGTGCAGGTGTACCTGGCGCGTCCCGACTCGGCCGTCGAGCGCCCGGTCCGCTGGCTCGCCGGCTTCGCCGCGGTCACCGCGGAGGCGGGCGCGTCGGTCGAGGCGACCGTCGACCTGCCCGCGCGAGCCTTCGCACACTGGTCGACCGACCGGGGCGGATGGATGGTCGAACCGGGCACCTGGCACGTGCTCGCCGGCCGCAGCGCCGCCGACCTGCCGTTGACCACGACGCTCGAGCGACGCTAGCGGCCGGCGAGGTCGTCCATGATCGACGGCTCGATCAGGACGCTGTCGACCGCGTGGACGACGGCGTTCGACGCCGCGATGTCGGGCTCGACCACCGTCGAGTCCTCGAAACGAACACGCCCCCGTCGACGGTCGCCTCCACGAACCCGCTGACCGTGCGCACCCGACCCTCGGTGACCTCCTCGGCGGGCAGCATCGACAACACGATGTGCTCGTCGAGCAGCAGACCGTGCAGCGTGTCGAACCACCCGTCCTCGTGGAGCACGTCCAGCACCAGGCCGCCCTCCGGCTCACCGGTGACGACGAGGTCGGCGACCATGCCCTTCATGAAGTTGGGCTCGCCACGCACGGAGGGACGGTCCTCGAGCCGAGCCCCGCCGCCGCGTCCTCGAGCATCTGCTGGCGCCACTCGTCGATGTCCGCATCGTCGGTCATCGTGTCGTACAGCGCGTAGCGGCCCGGCGTGTCGAAGATCATCGGGCCGACCCGACGGCCCGACCCGACGTCGACGGCCACGACCGTCGGTGCGTCCACCTCGTCGGGCACGTCGACGCGCCGGACGCCGTTGTGCGTGGCGATGGCGAGCAGCGTTCCGTCGGGACTGAACGCCAGGCCGCCGGACCGGGCGCCGGCACCCTCCAGCGGTGCACCGATCCGTCGGCCGGTGTCGCCGTCGATGACCACGACGGCACCGTCGTCGGTCTGCACGGCCGCCAGTGCGCCGTCGGGCGAGATGGCCAGCGCCGCCGTCGATCATCCGCCGGTCCACGTCGGCCATCTGTGCCGAGGTCAGCCGGCCGATCGCCGCGGCGGAGACCGCGGGGTACACGTCGGTGCGCATGTCCATACTGTGCGCCGCCGCCGCGCGCGTCACACCTGCGCGCTACACCATGACACGTGGCGTCGGCCCCCATGGCGCCGACAGGCGAGGGAATCACCGGGGGTGAGCGGACGGTTGTCCCCAGGCACGCCCCGGACAGCGAAGGGCGCCGGCATGCCCACCACGATTCGCTCGTCATCGGCGCCGACCGAGGTCGTCGAACAGGCGCTGGGCGCCCCGTGAGCACCGACACCACACCGCCAGCGCGCGAGTTCCTCGCATCTGACATGGTGCTGCCCGAGATGGCCGAGATCGGCTCCAGGCGCGCAGCGGAGTACACGTCGGCCAGGTGCTGGTGCTCAGCGGCGCGCTGCTGTTCACCGAGGTCAACGTCGAGATGCCGGCGACCCTGCTGTCGGGCGCGCTGGGCAACTTCGCGGAGCCTGGTTCCACGAAACACGCGGCGGACCGGCTCCGCCGGGCAGAGACTCGTGGTCGGGATGGCGGCGCGACGCACGAAAGCCCCGCCGGGGCGGGGCTTTCGTGGAGTTGGGTAGGTCGTGACACGGTGCCTCACGGCGGGGCACGACCACGCACAGGTGCAGCTAGAGCGCCTCGACGTCGCTCGCCTGCGGGCCCTTCTGCCCTTCGGTGACCGTGTAGCTCACGCGCTGCCCCTCATCGAGGCTCTTGTATCCCGAGCCCTTGATGGCAGAGAAATGAACAAACAGGTCGTCGCCGCCGCCCTCTGGGCTGACGAAACCGTAGCCCTTGTCGGCGTTGAACCACTTGACCGTACCTTCTGGCATGCATATTCCGATCTGGAACGCACATACGCCGGGTTACTCCGTGTGAGAAATTGGACCCCGACCGGGTGCGCGAAGCACCCACCTTAGCGGATGCGACGGCATGTGCGGTCCTCGTCACCCCTGGCGGGGTGGTCGCATGCATCTGCGACGTGGGCCCAGGCGGAGCCGGAGCTCGGCCGATCATGCGCCGTCGGGTAGTACGACCCGCCCGCGGCGGTCCAGGACGCCGAAGCAGTAGCCGCGTCTGCGGATGCGGCGGATCAACCGTGGCAGGGCCGCCATGGTCGCCTGCGAATCCTCCTTGTCGTGCAGCAGGATCACGGCACCCGACTCGAGGCGCCGCATGACCGAGCGGATGATTTGCCGCGGCGTTCGCGACGCGTCCCAGTCGTGCGTGTCGACGGTCCACAGCACCGTGCGGAACCCCATGGCGCGGACGGTGGCACGTACGCGCTTGTTCACCTTGCCGTAGGGCGGACGCAGGAGGCGACCGCCGGCGACACGCGCACGGGCGAACGCGCGCTGCGAGCGGCGGATCTGCCGTCGGATCCCAGCGTCGGACAGGCTCGTGAGGGCGGCATGGTCGTAGGTGTGGTGATAGATCCTGTGGTCACCACGCGCCAATGATCGTGCCCGCCCGGGCCGTGCCGCCACCGATCGTCCGGTCATGAAGAACGTCGCCTGCACACGCTCCTCGGCGAGGATGGCGGCCAGTCGCTTCGAGTTGGCGTCACTCGGGCCGTCGTCGAACGTGAGCGCCACCGGGCCGTTCGCGCAGGTGCGAGCCCGCCCGGGTCCCCGTGTGGACGCGGGATCGCGCTCGGCTGGCGCAGAGCCGACGGCCAGCGCGCCGAGCGCGACGGCCACGATGACCGCGATCGTCGCCCAATGCACCGCCAGGCGGGAACCGGCCAGCGCCACCCGCATCCTCCTCCGCGACCCGGGTGCTTCGAGTCGATGCGCCGCTTGCGTACGTAGCACCTACGCAGGTGCGCCGAAGGTAGCAACGATCGTCGGCCGCACCGGGGAACCCCTACCGCGGCCGACGATCGCCGCCGGATGCTGCTCGTCAGGCGTCGTGCTGCGCGCCGTGGGCGGCGTCACCCTCCGCGACGCTGTCGGTGTGCTCGGCCGCGCCGGGCGGACCCGCAGCGATGACGTCCTGCGGGGCCTGCGACTCGTACGAGGCGAGTTGTCGACGAACATCTTCGCGACGTCGGCCGCCCTCGCGTCGTAGTCATCCGGGTCCTGCCAGGTGCCGCGGGGCTGCAGCAGCTCGGACGGCACACCGTGGCACTCCGTCGGCACCTCCAGTCCGAAGATCGGATCGGTGACGTACTCCACGTCGTCGAGCGCGCCGGAGATCGCCGCGCGCACCATCGCGCGTGAGTGCTGGATCGACAGGCGACTGCCGGTGGTGGTGCCCGGTGATCCATGGCCGGCTCTGAGGTGTCCGGACCGCCGTCGCCGGACGTGGTGGATCCGCGCCGCGGACGCCGAACGCTCCCCCCGACTTCGGCGCCTTCTGGGCCGCGACGATCGCCGCGCTGGACCATGTGCCGTTCGACGTTCGGCGGACGACCCAGCCAGGTCTCACCCCGGCACCCACGCGCACGCCATCTCGTTCCGGTCGTGGCAGCGGCGTCGGATCCACGGGTACGCACTGACCTGGGACGACGACGAGCCGTGACCGCTCATCGTCCATGCGCACGGCTACCGTGCCCAGGTCACGCCACGCGTCGAGTGGGTCCGCGCCGGCTGCCACGTGCTCGGGTTCGACATCCGGGGCTTCGGGCGGTCCGTCGACGCGGTTGTGTCACCGTCGCCCGACGGCTGGCTGCTGACCGGTGCGCGCCGCCCGGAGACCTCGGTGCTGCGCGGTGCGGTGTGCGACTACGTGCGCGCGCTGCAGGTCGCGTCCGCCCTGGGGTGACGACGCGGCGTCTCGTCTGCCATGCCGTGAGCCTGGCCGGTGGGCTGGCGACCATGGCCGAGGCGGTGGCCGGTCGCGCGGACCTGCTCGTGCTCGGCGTCCCGACGTTCGGATGGGCCGAGGGGCGTCGCCTGCTCGTGGAGCGCGGGTCGGGCGCGGAGGTCGCCGACTTCCCGGCGCGCCATCCCGAGTATCCCGAGGACGACCTGCAGGCCGTGCTGGCCTACTTCGACGCCGCACTGTTCGCGCCGGCGATCCGCTGCCCCACCCTGCTCGGGATCGGCCGGGTCGACCGGGTCGTGCCGTCGGCGTGCGTGCGCGCCATCGCCGCACGGCTGCGCGCGCCACACGAGATCATGACCGTTCCCGTCAGCCACGATTCCGGACCGGCGACGCGGGCCAGCGTGTCGAGCGGCATCGTCAGGACCAAGCAGGCGCTGTCGGTCCGTACGGTCGCTGTCGCGCGCCCCGGCGGCCGCAACCCCGACCACCCGAAGATCCGCCCAGGCTGGTCCGTCGTCTCGACGACCAGGTCCCCAACGCCAGCGAACTCGACCAACGTGGCGATCGTGCCGCTGACGAGCACGACGAGCTCAAACGTCACCGCCCGTTGGCGCAGCAGAATCTCACCCTGGGCCACGTCGTGCGGCGTGAGCTGCCCCTGCACGTGTGCGAGCAGATCGTCGGGCAGCGTCACCGCGCCCGGGATGAGCGCTGTCAGTGACAGCACGGCGGACGGCTCGTGGAGCATCCGGTGATCGTGTCCCGCCAACGACCCTGCGGGCAAGGACCTTCGGCCCTGTCGCGTTGCCCCGATTGTGCGACGCTCGCGTCCGTCAGGGAGACGCCGATGTCCGAGACCGAGATCGCGCTGGTGACGCTGTCACCCGACGAGTGCCGCGCCCTGCTGGTCACCCACCGCCCCCGGCTGGGCCGACTGGTGTTCGTCGACGACGGTTGGCCGCTGGCGTTGCCCATGAACTTCGCGGTGCGCGATGAAGCCATCTACTTCCGGACCGCGCCGGGCGCAAGCTCGACGCCGCCCTCCGCGCCGACCGGGTGGCGTTCGAGCTCGACGACGTCGACGAGGTCTGGGAGGACGGGTGGAGCCTGCTGGCGTTCGGGCGTCTGCAGGTCGTCACCGACCCCGACGAGCTCGCCGAGGCGCGCCGCCTGCCACCACGACCGTGGGCGGCGGGTGACACGCCCTACCACCTGCGCATGGACATCGAGAGCCTGTCGGGGCGACGCATCACCTGACGCACCGACCACCTGCGCGGTTTCGGTAAAGGTCGCGTCGCGGCGGCCGACGAGCGTCGCCATGATCACCAAGCGCTTCTTCAAGACCCGCGACGACGTCGAGGTCACCTTCCAGATCGACGCCCACGGCGCCGAGTCGGCCGCACTGGTCGCCGACATCCACGACTGGCGGCCGCAGCCCATGACCCGCTCGGCCCGCGGCCGCGGGCCGTTCAGGCTGAAGCTCCGCGTCCCCAGAGACGGGTCGATCCAGTTCCGCTACCTGCTCGACGGCGTCAGGTGGGAGAACGACGACGCCGCAGACGCCTACTGGCCGAACGCACTCGGCACGGACAACAGCGTGGTCGTCTTCGGCGGCTGATCGATCACCTCCGGCGCCCTCCTACAGCGGACGTCCACCGTGCACATGACACGGTGGGCGTCCACGACAGCGACGCCGACCATTGCCCGCCTGTGCTCGGTCGCAGGCGGAACGGCAAGCGTCCCGCCGACAGCGAGACCTTGGCCCCACCGGGTGGGTGGCATGGTCGGTCATGGTGCGGACGTGGGCGAACGCCCGCCTCAGACGACGCCGACTGGAGCAGCGGCCGTGGTAACACTCGAGCAGCGGGCAACCGACCAGATCATGTGGTTCTCGCAGGTTGACACCGAGGATGTCGGTCTCGTGGGCGGCAAAGGAGCCAACCTGGGCGAGCTCACGGGTGCCGGCTTCCCCGTACCCGACGGCTTCGTGGTCACCGCGGCGGCCTATCTGGCGGCGATGGAGCGCGGCGGGGTGCGGGATCGTCTGCGCGAGGTCGCCGCCGGCGTGATGTCCCCGACCCGGACGCGCTCGCCCAGGCGTCTGGAGCAGCGCAGCAGTTGGTGCGCTGCTCCGGTACGCCAGAACAGCTGCGCGAGGAGATCGTCTCCGGCTACCGGAAGCTCGGCGACGACGTCGCCGTCGACGTCGCCGTCCGCTCGTCGGCGACGAGCGAGGACACCGCCGGCACGTCGTTCGCCGGGATGAACGGGACCTTCACCAACGTCGTCGGGCCGGACCAGCTGGTCAGCCGTGTGATCGACTGCTGGGCGTCCGCTATGGTCAGCGCGTGATCGCCTACCGAGACCGGCACGGCATGGACGAGGAGCCCGCGATCGCGGTCGTCGTCCAACGGATGGTCGACAGTGAACGGTCCGGCGTCCTGTGACCGGCGATGACGCCCAGCCAACGCGGCGGTGAGCGGTGAGATCCAGCAGCATGCGGGCGTGGATCGTCAAGCGGCCCGGCCCGATCGACGAACAGCCGTTGCAGCTGATCGAACGCCCGATACCAGACCCGGCACCCGATGAGGTGCGCGTGCGGGTCTCGGCCTGCGGGGTGTGCCGCACGGACCTGCACCTCGCCGAGGGCGACCTGGCACCACGCCATCCCGGTGTGGTACCAGGCCACGAGGTCGTCGGACGCGTCGACGCGCTCGGCGCGGACGTGCAGCGCTTCGCGGTCGGCGACCGGGTCGGTGTGCCGTGGCTGCGCTCGACGTGCGGCGCATGCCGCTTCTGCGCCACAAACGCGGAGAACCTCTGCGTACAGCCGCGCTTCACCGCGTGGGACGCCGACGGCGGGTTCGCCGAGTGGTGCACCGTCCCCGCCGCCTACGCCTACCACCTGCCGGACGCGTTCGACGACGAGCACGCCGCCCCGCTGCTGTGCGCGGGCATCATCGGCTTCTGCGCATTGCGCCTCGCCGACCTCGACCACACGGCCACCGCCGCCCGTCGACTGGGCATCTACGGGTTCGGCGCCAGCGCGCATCTGGCCGCGCAGGTCGCGCTACACCAAGGCGCCACGGTGCACGTGATGACGCGCGATGCCGACGCACGCACGCGGGCCCTCACCCTGGGCTGTGCGTCGGCCCAGGGCGGCGACGACGCCCCACCCGAGCCGCTGGACGCCGCGGTGCTGTTCGCTCCGGTCGGTGCACTGGTGCCGGTGGCACTGGAGGCACTGGATCGGGGCGGCACACTGGTCATCGCGGGCATCCACCTGTCCGACGTGCCGGCGCTCAACTACGAGCGACACCTGTTCTACGAGCGGCGGGTCGTCTCGACGACCGCCAACACGCGGGCCGATGGCGAGGCGTTTCTCCTGCTCGCCGCCGCGGTGCCCATCCGCGTAACCACGACCCGCTACCCCTTCCATCAGGCGGACCATGCGCTAGCCGATCTCGCGCACGACCGTGTCAACGGCGCGGCGGTACTGGTGCGGTGACTCCCGCGACCCGCTCTCGCCGAGCACCCCAGTGGACACCGTCCACCGCGGCAGATCACGCCCGCCACCGAGCGGGAGACACGGCCTACATGCCGAGATCGGCGGCATCCTGGCCCAGCCAGACGTGACCGAGTCCGGTCGGGACAAACCATCCGTGGGGCACACCCTCGGGGACGTCGATGCGGCGACCGGTGACATCCTGGTGCACCAGCCGAACGAACCGTGACTTGTCGCCGCCAGCGAACGGGTGCAACGGCATCTCGCGTAACCGCGCCAGATGCTGTGGGTCGTCCACCTCGGTCAGCCGCCCACGCACCATGATCGCGGCCCGGTGGTGCTCCCGGTCAACTACGTGCCCGTGGCGTTCCTGTCGATGGCCGCGGCGCTCGGCGTCGGCAACGGCGCGGTGTTCGCGCTGGTCGGCACCCGCGCACCGGCGACCAAGGTCGGCGCCGTCACCGGCTTCGTCGGTGCGGCCGGCGGCCTCGGCGGCTTCTTTCCCCCGCTGGTCATGGGTGCCGTCTTCGAGGCCACCAGCTCCTACGCCATCGGGCTGGCGCTGCTGTGCCTCACCGCGCTGACCGGAATGGCCTACACCTACCGGCGGTTCGCCCGCAACGCCAGTTCCGCAGCGCCAGGGTAGTGACCGCTGACGAACGGCAACCCCGTGATGCCCGTGCCTGCAGTGCCAACAGGCTCGCGCCGGTGCGGTTGCTCTCTGATCACGTGTCCTGCTCCGGGCCGGTCGCGGACGCATCCCGCTCGTCGACCTGCTCCTCGGCTCCGGATGACGCGTCGTCGGCGGGGCCGGACACGGGCTGATCGAGCGGGTTGATCCACCGGACGTCGAAGAACCGGGCGAAGTCGGCGTCGGCGGAGACCACTGCGACCCCGTGATCGATCGCGAGCGCGGCAAGCGCCGCATCGGTCACCAGTGGCCCGCGGACCCGGTGGTTGCGCACCAGGCGGCCGAGCACGCCCGCGTACGCGGCGGTGGGCTGAGGCACCCACGCACGCGGTGCGGCAAGCCAGTCTTCGACCTGCTGCCACGCGACCTCGGGCTCCAGCGGTTCGGCGAACGCGCGCGGGTTCGTGGCGATGCGCAAGAACGCGGCGACGGTCTGCCAGGGGAATCCCACCCTGGTCGAGCCGTTGAGCGCATCGACCAACCATGTGCGCGCTCGGTCATGATGCGGATCGTCGGAGTTGCGGGCGTACAGCAGGATGTTCGCGTCGAGCAGCATCAGCCGTGTGCGTCGCCCTCCAGAATCGCGAGCGTCTCCTCGATGTCGTCGAGCGGCAGGCGCGGGCGCCCCATAGCTGAGACGTTCTGGTGAAACGGTCGCGGTTCCGCCTCGGACCGCGCGAGTCCTCGCCGTGCCAGGGCGTTGACTATTTCGCTCACACCAACGCCTCGCTCTCGCCGCGCCTCTTCCACGGCGCGCGCGACATCAGCGTCCAGAGTGATGGTCGTCCTCATGCACATAGCCTAGCATCACGATGCACGGCCGCGTCCAGAGGATCTCTGCATCGTCGGCAACGAACTCGACGTGCCGCGCGGTCTTGACACGCGAGCCAGAACTCGATAGATTCGGTCGATCGACCGAACAAATTGCATGAGTGGAGTGGCGATCGCTCGACGACCAGAATCCAGTGACACGGCGGAGCGGATACTCGCCGCAGCCAAGCACGCGTTGCTCGAGTCCGGCTACGGGGCGTTGTCGACGCGCGGCATCGCCGACCAGGCCGGTGTGCCGCTGAGCCAGATCCACTACCACTTCGGGTCCAAGCGACAGCTCGTTCTTGCACTGCTGGAGGCCGAGAACGAGCGGCGGTTGGCGCGGCAGGCGGCGATGTACGCCGCCGACCAGCCGCTGTGGAAGCAGTGGGAGCAGGCCTGTGACTTCCTCGAGGACGATGTGGCCTCGGGCTATGTCCGCGTGCTGCAGGAGATGACCGCCGCCGGTTGGTCCGACGATGCGGTGGAGACCGCGGTCCGGGCGTATCTCCGGGGCTGGTTCCGGCTGCTGACCGGTGTCACGGAGGAGTTCGCGAACGACGTGGGTGGGCTCGGGCCGTTCGAGCCCAAGGAGGTCGCGACGCTGGTCGGCGTCGCCTTCCTCGGGGCCGAGACGATGATCCTGCTCGGCGTGAGCGAGGAGGAGATGCCCAACCGGTCTGCGCTGCGCAAGGTCGGAGCACTGATTCGGGCGATCGAGGAGCGCGACGGCGAGGAGCGATGATCATGAGAGCGCGATTGCCTGACGTCGAGGGTCACGTCGACCGCGACGGTGTCGAGATCGGCTACGAGGTCCACGGCAACGGCGCGCCGACGCTCCTGTTGCTTCCGGCGTGGACGATCGTGCACAGCCGGTTGTGGAAGGGGCAAGTCCCGTACCTCGCGCGCCGCCATCGCGTGGTGGTCTTCGACGGGCCGGGCAACGGCCGCTCCGACCGCCCCCAGGATCCGGATCCCTACGGGCACGAGGCGGTCGCCGCGGCCGCGATCGACGTCATGGACGCCATCGGTACCGACGCGGTGGTGCTGGTCTCCCTGTCGAAGGGTGCCAACTGGTCGCTGAAGCTCGCGGTCGATCATCCCGAGCACGTGCTCGGGCAGGTGTTCATCGCTCCGTCGGTCCCCTTGGCGCCGCCTAGCGGGGCCAGAGCGAGAAGCGTCGACACGTTCTACGACGAACTCGAGGACCCGCAGGGCTGGGAGAAGAACAACGCCCACTACTGGCTGCGTCACTACGAGGACTTCGCCGAGTTCTTCTTCTCGCAGTGCTTCCCCGAGCCTCACTCGACCAAGCAACGTGAGGACACCGTCGGGTGGGCGCTGGAGACGAAACCGGAGGTGCTGCTGGCCGACGCGATGGCCGGCATGCCCGACCGCGACACCGTGCTGGGGTGGTGCGCCCGCGTCGACAGCCCGGTGCTGGTCATCCACGGCAGCGAGGACCGCATCAGCCCCTTGTCCCGCGCAGAGGCGCTGACCGAGGCCACCGGCGGGGAGCTCGTCGTCCTGCAAGGCTCCGGCCACATCCCGCTCGCGCGGGATCCCGTCAAGGTCAACCTGGCGCTGCGTGACTTCGTCGATCGTGTGGCGTCATGAGAGCTCGCCAACCTGACCTGACGGGCGTCGTCGACCGCGACGGGGTGCCAATCTTCTACGAGGTGCACGGTGACGGAGAGCCAGCACTGCTGCTGATCCCGCCGTCGCCGATCACCCACTCGCGGATCTACAAGGCGTTGCTGCCTCACCTCGCCCGTCACCACCGTGTGGTCACGTTCGACGGACGGGGGAACGGCCGATCGGGACGGCCCGTCGACGTCGAGGACCACACCCGGGCAGCCAACGTCGCCGACATCCTGGCCGTGCTCGATGCGACCGGGACCGCCGATGCGGTGTTGGTGACCCACTGCCACGCCGCCTGGTGGGCCGTGGAGACCATCGCCTCCCAACCCGACCGCGTGCGAGCGCTGGTCGCGATCGAACCTGGCGTTCCCTACCTCGGCTGGGCGCTGGAGTCCACCGGCGAGGTCCTGGCGGCCGCCGAGGAGGCACAGGACCTGGACCCACCGGGAAGGGAGCGCTTCGAGCAGCAGTGCCGTGACCTGGGTGTGCCCACGCTGGTCATCCACGGTGACCTCGACGTCTGCCAGCACGTCGACCGCGGCGCCGCGTTCGCCGAGCTGACCGGTGGCGACCTCGTCGTCATCGAAGGCTCCGGCCACCTTGCCCTCGTCAGGGACCCGGTCGCCGTCAACCGCGCCATCATCCGCTTTGTCGATCGCATCACGGGAGCAGCCATGCGTCGTCACACCTGGACCCGCGGCATGCACCGCGAGCGCAAGGTCCTCTACCTGTCATCGCCCATCGGTCTGGGCCACGTCCGTCGCGACCTGGCCGTCGCCGAGCAGCTGCGTACGCGCCACCCCGACATCCGGGTCGAATGGCTCGCCCAACATCCCGTCACCACCGTGCTCGAGGCGGCCGGCGAGACCATCCACCCGGCCAGCGACTGGCTCGCCTCCGAGTCCGGCCACATCGCGTCGGAGGCCGCGGGCCACGACCTGCACTGCTTCCAGGCGCTGCGGCGCATGGACGAGATCCTGGTCACCAACTTCATGGTGTTCCAGGAGGTCGTCGAGGACGGGCTGTACGACCTGGTCATCGGCGACGAGGCGTGGGACGTTGACCACTTCTGGCACGAGAACCCCGAGCTCAAGCGCGGCTCGCACGTCTGGTTCACCGACTTCGTGGGCTACCTGCCGATGCCCGACGGCGGCGAGCGCGAGGCGTACCTGACGGCCGACTACAACGCCGAGAAGATCGAGCACATCGAGCGGTTCCCGCGGATCCGGGACCGCGCGATCTTCGTCGGCAACGCCCCCGACGTGGTTCCCGAGGTGTTCGGGCCCGACCTTCCCAAGATCACCGACTGGACGCAGGACCACTTCGACTTCTCCGGCTACATCACCGGGTTCACGCCTCCACCGCCCGACGAGGCCGCGCAGTGGCGAGCCGAGCTGGGCTACGCCGACGACGAGAAGATCTGCATCGTCACCGTCGGTGGCTCCGGCGTCGGCGAGGACCTCCTGCACAAGGCGATCGCCGCGTACCCGATCGCCAAGCGAGCGGTTCCGGAGCTGCGCATGGTCGTCGTCGCCGGGCCCCGCATCGATCCGCAACGTCTTCCCCGGTATCCCGGGTTGGAGGTGCATGGGTACGTCGAGCGCCTCTACCGGCACCTGTGCGTGTGCGACCTCGCCGTCGTGCAGGGCGGTCTGACCACCACCATGGAGCTGACAGCGGCGCGCCGGCCCTTCCTCTACTTTCCGCTGGGCCACCACTTCGAGCAGACCTACCACGTCCGCCACCGGCTCGATCAGTACGGCGCCGGGGTGCACATGGACTACGTGGCAACCGATCCCGACGGACTCGCCGCGGCGATCACGGCCGAGATCGGTCGCGCTGTCGACTACCGGCCGGTGGAGACCGACGGCGCCGAGCGCGCGGCCGCCATGATCGCCGAGTTGATCTAGCCACAGCCGACGCGAGAGAGAGGAGCAGCCGCTTGTTCCGAAAATCGGTCGATCGACCGACCAGGTACGAATCACGGGAGAGATGACATGAGTTCTGCAACCACGACCCAGGCGCGTCGCCCCCTCAACGGCGTGGACGTGCCGACCCTGTTCGCGACCATCGACGCCGTCAAGGCCCAGCCCGAGGCCGCCCGGTTCCAGTTCCGGGCCGTCAACCGGTGGATCAGTGGTACCCACAGTCGCACGACCATCCACGGGTTCTTCGGCGTCGGTCAACAGCTGCAGCACAAGGCTGAGCACACCTATGACGCCGACCATCCCGAGGTGCTGGTCGGCACCGACCAAGCACCGAGTCCGGTGGAGTTCATTCTCCACGGCTTGGCGGCCTGCCTGACCGCTGGTATCGGCAACATCGCGGCCGCCCGTGGCATCGAGCTGACGGAGGTCGAATCCCGCGTGGAGGGCGACATCGACCTGCGCGGGTTGCTGGGGCTGTCCGACGAGATCCGCAACGGCTACGAGCAGATCCGGGTGAGCTTCCGGATCGCCGGCGATGCGACCGAGGAGCAACTCCGCGCCGTGGTTGAGCAGTCACGCGCCCGATCGGCGGTATTCGACATCGTCACCAACGGCGTGCCGGTCGACGTCAGCGTGGAGACCGCGTGAGGGAGAACCAGTCCAAAGCGGTCGGTCCCGGCACGCCGGGATCGACCGCTCCCACCACGGCGAGGTGACCTGGATGGCTGACCACGACGTGATCATCGTCGGTGCCCGCGCCGCCGGAGCCAGCACGGCACTGCTGCTCGCGCGCGCCGGATGGCGCGTGCTGGTCGTCGACCGCGCGCGGCGCGGCAGCGACACGCTGTCGACGCACGCGCTGATGCGACCGGGCGTGCTCCAACTTCAGCGGTGGGGGCTGCTCGACGCCATCATTGCCGCCGGCACCCCTGGCCAGGACCGTGTGGTCTTCCACTACGGCGACGACCGCGTCGACCTCGAACTGTCGTCGCGGCTGTACGCGCCGCGGCGCACCGTCCTCGACCCGGTGCTGGTAGCGGCCGCCGAGGACAGCGGCGCGGTGGTGCGCTTCGGCGTCGACGTCCGCGGTCTGTTGCGCGACCCCGACGGGCGTGTCACCGGGATCCGCGTGCGTGACAGGCACGGCCGTACGATCGAGCTGCGCAGTCGGATGACGGTGGGAGCGGACGGTCGACGATCGCTGGTGGCTCGCGACGTCGACGCCGAGGTAACCCGCCGCGGTGCCAACGCGGCCGCCGCGATGTACGGCTACTGGACCGGTGTCGAGACCGCAGGCTACGAGTGGGGCTTTCGGCCGGGCCGCAGCGCCGGGCTCATCCCCACCGGCGACGCGCGGGTGTGCGTGTACGCCGGCATGCCGCCCCAGCGGTTCGCGCACGAGGTGCGCTACGACCCCGAAGGCGGGCTGCACCGCGTGCTGGCGGAGACCACGCCCAGCGTCGCCGAGCGGGTCGCGGCCGGACAGCGCGTCGAACCCGTCAGAGGATTCCCTGGCATGCCAGGCTGGCTGCGCCGACCGTGGGGTCCGGGCTGGGCGCTCGTCGGCGACGCCGGCTACTTCAAGGACCCGATCACCGCCCATGGCATCACCGACGCGCTGCGCGACGCCGAACTGCTCGCCCGGGCACTCGACCGCCTGCTGCGAGGCGACGTCGAACCGGCAGACGCGCTGGCCGACTACGAGCGCAGGCGCGACGCCCTGTCCATCCCGCTGCTCGAGATCACCGATGCCGTCGCCAGCTTTGCCTGGACACTGCCCGAGGTGCAGCGGCTGCATCTGAAGATGAGCGACGCCATGCAGCAGGAGGTCGACGCGCTGACCGAGCTCGACCCCCTGGTCGCACGCCCGGTGGCCGCATGACACCTCGAATACCGGAGGTCGCGGTTGCGTCGTCGGATCACGTACCGCTCGGCCTCGGCTCGTCGATCCGGAACCCGTCGAAGGACGGTTCCAACCGCACCGCTTCGACGACGTGCAACTGATCACGTGCAGCGCGTTCACCGACTGTTGCGCTGCAGCGCAACCATCCGCGCCCGCTTCAGCAGGTGATCATCGACCGTCACCGTAAGGTTCGCCATGGCCGGTGTTCCGCGCAACCCGTGTAGCACAGTTGCCCGAGAGGGACGGCAGCTACTGCAGTGGCACGCTGCCGTCGTGGGCGTGGGCCTGCGAGTGGACGGTGAGCAGCTGCGCGTCGATCGCGTCGCGGTCGACGTCGACGATGTCCAGGCCCACGAGATGGCGCGTGACCGGGCAGCCCTCACGATCGAACGCCTGCGCAGCCGTCAGCGCTGCGGCGGTGTCCGCATCGATCCGCCCGTGCTGCGCGAGATGCTCGTCCCAGTCGGCGACCGTGAACATCTCGGTGATCCGGTACGGGCGGTCCGCGTCGCGGTACAGCGACCAGCGTCGCGCACCGGTGCGGAACCGCTCGCGCCGCAGCACGCGCAGCGCTGCGAGGAATGCGTCCAGATCTTCTGGATCGATCTGCCACGTCGTGGCGACCACGACCGGGGACCCGGCCACCCGTGTGGCGTGCTGGGGCACGGAGAAGTCGTCGGGCGGCGGCAGCGGCTCGGCGACCTCGCCCAGCACCGGCAGGGTCAGCCGCGACGCGACGACCCCCAGCATCGCGGTCGCCGCACACGCGACAGCCACGGCGCGACCCGCACCGACACCCTCGGCCAGCGCGCCGGCGACCACCGCACCCAGCGGCTGCAACGCGATCGCCAACAGATACAGCGACACGACCCGGCCGCGAACCCAACCCGGCGCCAGCGTCTGGATCGTGGCGTTGAGTGTCGTCAACGTCCATACCCACGCCGCACCCGCGACCGCCAACGTCGCCGCGCTGACCACCGGCCACGGCGACAGCCCGAACACCACGCCCATCGCGCCGAACGCCACGATCGACCCGGGCAGCATCCGCTGGCCCAGCACGCGACGGGCCGGCTCCCTCGTAAAGGCAGCTACCAGGGCGCCGGCGCCGAACGCGCCGTAGAGGAACCCGAACCCACTCGGCCCGAGCGCCAGGTCGTCGCTGACCACGTTCGGCAGCAACGCCTGCACACTCGTCGCCGTCACAGCGAACGCTGCCGCGATCACCAGCAACACCCGGATCGGCTGGGTGAACCGCGCGTAACGCACGCCGGTCGCCGCCGCGCGCCACAGCCGCCGGCCCGCGTCGTCTTCCACCCGCTGTCGCGGGAACGACAGCAGCACGGCCACGACCGCGAGGAACGACACCGCGTTCGCGCCGAACGCGACAGCGGTCAGACCGGCGGCGACCAGCACCCCGCCAAGCGACGGGCCGACCGCGCGCGCCACGTTGAACGCCGCGGAGTTCAACGTGATCGCCTGGGCACGAAGCCGTGGGCCAACCAGATCCGGAACTAGTGTCTGGAACGCCGGCAGGTGCACCGCGGTACCCGTGCCCAGCACGAACGACAGCCCGAGCAGCCAGGCAGGCGTGATCGTCCCGGCGTAGGTCATGGCAGCCATCGTCGCGACCGCCGAGGCGGAGATGAGCTGGCCGGTGATCATCAATGTCCGCCGGTCGAACGCATCGCTCAACACGCCGGCCGGCACCGTGAACAACAGCCGCGGCAGCGTCAGCGCGGTCGTGACCAGCGCGACCAACAACGGCGACCCGGTCAACTCGTTCATCAACCACGGCGCCGCCGTGAGCTGCAGGAACGTGCCGACATTGCTGACGATCGCCGCCGACCACACCCGCCGGTACTCGGGCACGGCCAACGGCTCCATCGCGCCGACAGGACCGACCACGCTGGGAGGAGTCGACGCACCGGTCATGCCGTCACGCTAGCCCGTGGCAGAACCCGCGCGCTGTTTGATCACCTGGCGGTCAGCCGAGCCCCGGAGCTCCGGCGTACGCCGGCAGGGCCGGCTGTCCCCCAAGATGGCAGTACAGGACCCGGGAACCGGCGGGGATCTCGCCGGACCTGATCATGCCGACCAGCCCTGCCATCGACTTGCCCTCGTACACGGGGTCGGTCAGCATGCCCTCGCTGCGCGCTGCCAGGTGGATGGCCTCGATCGTTGCCTGGTCGGGGATGCCATACGCGGGTCCCGCGTAGCCGTCGACGACGATGATCTCGTCATCACGCAACGGCCGGCCGACGCCGATCCGCTCAGCCGTGTCGGTCGCGATGCGCGCGACCTGCTCGACGGTCTGGTCCAGCGTCGCCGACGCGTCGATGCCGATGACCCTGCGATCGTCGCGATCCTCCAGGGCGAAGCCCGCGATCATGCCGGCGTGGCTCGAGCCGGTCACGGTGCACACGATGATCGTGTCGAAGAACACGTCGTGCTCGGCCTCCTGCACGGCGACCTCCCGGGCCCAGTTCGCGAACCCCAGGCCGCCGAGCGGATGATCCGACGCGCCGGCGGGGATGGCGTACGGGGTGCCGCCCGCGTCCTCGACGGACGCCAGCGCACGCTTCCACGAGTCTCGGATACCGATGTCGAACCCCGCCGGGTCGATGCGGATGTCGCCGCCCATGATGCGGCTGAGCTGGATGTTGCCGACCTTGTCGTACGCCATGTCGGGCCAGTCGACCCAACCCTCCTGCACGGTGACGGCGCCGAGACCGAGGTGGCACGCGACACCGGTGACCTGCCGGGTGTGGTTCGACTGGATCCCCCCGATCGAGACCAGCGTGTCGCAACCCGTGTCGAGCGCCTCGGCGGCGAGATACTCGAGCTTGCGGACCTTGTTGCCGCCGTACGCGATACCCGAGTTGCAGTCCTCGCGCTTGGCCCAGATCTCGACGTGACCGCCAAGCGCCGCGCTCAACCGCGGAAGCGGATGGATCGGCGACGGACCGAACAGCAGCGGCTCGCGGCGGAAGTCATCAAGGCTCATCGACTGCTCCGGTCGAGACAGCGCTGTCGGTCCGATCGTCATGGGGTGTCGGGACCCTGTCAACTCGCCCCGCCCCCCATGCGCCATCGGACAACAGCGTCCGCCACCGGATGGTGGGTCGAGATCTCGCGTACTGCTCGGGCCGAGATCGGCAGCTCGTCAGGCTCGAACTCCACAAGCACGACGGGGAGCGGCAGCAACTCGATCGCCAGAGTCGAACCGACGGCGCCGTACGGCGCGTTGCTGATACACAGGAGCCACGCTGCGGGACGCGATCCTCGCGACAGCGATGGACGATGGTCGTGCCGCAGCGGCTCGACTCGTCGGTAGGACGCCCTCATCTGCACGCATCACCGATCGAGATTCGCCCACGTCCAGCGCGCGACCCGGAGATGACGCGGTAATCGACGCACGAGCGCTCGCTGACGAGGAACCCGCACGGCCATGCAAGCCACCCCGTGTTCGAAGGACACGCGGGGTGCTCGATCGTGTCCGCCGGCTCCCCCGGCCCACGTATCCGCCATCTTCGCCCCACCGGCCGCCGTCAACTCCCGGCGCACCGGCGTGTCAGCACGTGTCAACAGACCGACTCTCGCCCAGAACTGGTCGCCGCTCCACGCTCCACGGCGTCGATCACTATCGTCGACCTCGTCGATCGTGGTGGCCTCGGCCGGCAGGGCGGCAACATGGGCGACGACGCGAGTCGCGTCAGCCATGCTGGCAGGGATCGGCTGTTCCCGACGACAGACCTGCGATGCCGCCTGTCGACAGTCGGCCGGGCGCGGGGACGCGGATCGTTACGCATCCGCACCCGACGGCCGTCGTGCGACATCGCTGGATCGCGGCGCGGCGCGGTCCGATGCCGCGCTGCAACTCGTGCACGCGAACACCGCCGAGAACAGTAGGGCCAGGCGGCGCATCCAACGGCCACCGTCGGCAACCGGTGAGAGGATTACAGCCATAGCATTCACCCGAATGTCGCCCCGGTGCACCGTAGTGTCCGTTGATGGCTGTATCGGGGCTGCGCGTACGACCTCCCCAAGGTGGACGATCGCCGATCGTTGACAATGGCTACATTCGTCGCTGCGTGGCCGGCGACCCACGAGCTACTCGCCCGGCGAGGCACGTCGACCAACCGGCGGACATCGCAATACACATTCGTCACGGCTCAATGTGTACGATGGTGACATGCGCACCAACATCGACATCGATGAGCAGCTCCTCGCCGACGCACAAGCCATCGCCGGCACCGCCACCAAGAAGGCCACGGTCGAGCACGCCCTGCGAGAACTCGTCCGCCGCAAGGACCGACAGCGCATCCGAGAGCTACACGGCAGCGTCGAGTGGACCGGCGACCTCAACGAGTCCCGCAGCGGCCGACATCAGTGATCGTCGTCGACACCACCGTCTGGATCGACTACTTCGCAGGCCGCGACGAGAAGCCGCACGTCGGCGAACTGCAGCAGCTCGTGGACGCCGACGCCGGGATCGCACTCACTGACGTCATCCTGGGCGAGATCCTGCAGGGACTGCGCGGCGAGCACACCGTCCGGCGGGTCGATCAGCGACTGCAAGCGTTCGACATCCTGCGGCTGCGCACGCTCGACGACTTCCGCAACGCCGCTGCGCTGTACCGGCACGCCGGAAGCAAGGGCAAGACCATCCGCCGAACCCTGGACTGCCTCATCGCGACCGTATGCATCCGCGAGAGCTGCGCCATCCTCCACAACGACCGCGACTTCGACCACCTCGCCGACGTCACCGACCTCGTGGTGCACGCCGCGCCCCATTCCGGCGACCGGGGCGACCCCACACAATGACCTCCCACGCCCTGGATCACAGTTTCACGGGTCGCCAGGCCCGCGTCGACTCGTCACAAGCGCGGCGGCCATCTCTCGCGCCGAGCGCCATGCGTCGTCGACGTTGCTGACAGCCCCGGCGACGGTGGCGCCTTCCTCCAGGACGAGCAGGCGCTCGCCGAGCGCGCGGGGGTCGCTGGCGCCGGCATCCAACGCGAGGCGGGCGAACAGTTCACGAATCCACTGCTTCTGGGCGGCAACAACCTGCCGGGCCGGGTGGTCTGGATCCGGGAGCTCGGCGAACGCGTTGATGAAGGCGCAGCCCCGGACGGCCTCGCGTCGCATCCAGACATCGCACGCGTCGAACACGGCGAGCAGGCGATCCGTGGCGGTGCCGTCGCAGCGCTCCAGCTCGTCGAGCAGCCAGGCACGCCGCCGTTCATCACGGTCACGCAGGTAGGCGGCGACGAGCTCGTCCTTGGAGCCGAAGTTGTTGTACAGCGTCATCTTCGAGACGTCGGTGCGCTCGACCAGCGTGTCGACGCCGACGGCGGGGATGCCGGCGCCGTAGAAGAGCTCGCCCAGACGCCCTGCAGCCCGCTGTACGGCCGACACATCAGTCCCGACCGCGAACTCGCGGCCGCACTTTCCGAGTAGACGGACTGGGTGGTCGAGCACACTGGGCGTCGAGCGTGCATCGCTCGGCGTATGAGGCTCCCGCATGCTGCGACGACATCGGGGCACCGCTGCGTCGCCAACGCCGACCGCTGCGCCTGCGGCTGGCTGCGTTGGCGCTCCGGCTCACGTCGACAGCACGGTGCCCTGTACCGGCCGATGATCCGATCGGCGGTCACGAAATGGAGGTTGTCGACCCTCGCTAGCGCGACGTCGAACTCAAGACGTCCGAGCACCGTCTTGATCTCGGCCTCCCACAGGCTCGCCGCGCTGACGAACACCATCGCGGAGCCGTCGGCGATCGCAGTGCGCGCATCTCGCGACAGCCGCGGATCGTCCACCAGCCACCACAGGAAGGCGTGGGTGTTCAGCAGCAGCGACATCAACCGCTCTGATTCGTCGGTCGCCAACACAGACAGAACCCGCGAGCGCATGGTCAGTAGACGATGTCGAGCGCGTACCGCAGCGCACGGTCCAAGTCGGCCCGCACGACCTCCCCGAGGTGGCCGACGGGCTCGCCGTCGAGCACACTGACCGGCACAGTGATCACGCTGTCACAACTGATGACGCACCGGTTGCCAAGACCCTGCTCCGGTCCGATCCGCACTTCGGAGCGGATGCCTCGGATCGTGCGGGTGATCGGCGCGCAGGTGACAGACGTCAGCACGCCGAGGGCGGCGTCTCGCGTCAGCACGCACACGGGACGTCGTCCCGTGTGCGGTCCGAGATCAGCCCAGTAGATGTCGTTACGGGCTACCACGCCGGAACGGTCTGAGCAGCCAGCCTCCGTGCGGACTGCACCAGTGCAGGATCAGCCGGGTGGCGTCGGTACGCCGCGACGAGTTCGCGGTCGGCGTCAGCAAGATCCTCGGCGGTGATCACCGCCTGCGCGCCGCGGCGCAGAAGCTCGGACCGGTTGGTGCCGAGCCGGGCAGCCAACCTGTCGAGCTGCGCAACCAATTCATCGTCGAGCTGCACGAGCACTTCGCGTCGAGACATGAGCATATGCTATCACATATGACGTTCGGCACGCTGGCGATCGTCGCCAACACTGCGACGCCGCCGGCATGCCCGGTCGTCAACGCGAGCAGCGCACCGATCGGGAGGAACGCGGCCACGACGACGGCCGACACTCCGCCGCCCGGCCGCCGTGGCGTCCGTCGGTCGACCGGCGACCAGCAGCCACGCGATCAGCGCGACGAGGACGGGCACGACCCATGCTCCCAGGCCAGCCCGCCAGCCTCCGGCGAGCCGCGCGATCGGAACCGTGGCCGCGGCGGCCGCAGCCGAGCCACCACCAGCGCCTTCGAGTACATCGCGGTCGCCCACTCGAGACGGTCCGCGAACCAACGTTTCACTGCCACCGGCAGCAGGACATTGCCGAGGGCTGCGCCGGCCACGGCGACGCCGGTGGCGACGAGCACCGCCGTCGGCCGCTGGATCAGCACCCGCGCGACGAGCCCCACCGCGAGCGCGCTGACGGCTGCGATGAACGTCGCCGCCAGACCGATGGCCGTCGCGGAGCTCACCCGGTCGTCGTCGGATCCGGTCGACTCCAGTTGACGTGCAACGGCAACGTCACGACCCCGGTCGCCCTTGACCACCGCAGGGTCGTCGACGTCGTCAGAGATCTCTGGCGGCACATCCCCACGCGATACCCGCGACTGGCTCATACCGCGATGGTACGTCCGTTCGAGATCGGCGCGGCCGCCAGGGCTCGGTGCCAGTTCGTGGTTGCGATCTGCCTTGCGAGCGAGACACCGCGTCGCGACCCGGCGCGCGCCGCCATCCACATGGCGCCGTACGGTTCAGGGCGTACGCGGTCTCGCCATATGCGACACCCGGCTGGTCGCCGACGGGCATCGCCCCAGCGTTCGTACTGCATCTGGACCCCTATCGGGTCTTGCCCGGGCAACTGCTCCGCGTACGCTCAGGCAGTACAACGCGCTGTGCCTGAGGTCGCGGTGCCAGTCGAAGGGAAACGCGATGGACTTGATCGTGGTTGGAGTGGACGGGTCGGCGCCCGCGGACACCGCACTGCGATGGGCGGCACGACAGGCCCGGCTCACCGGCGCCGAACTGGCTGTGGTGTACGCCTACGGACGGCGCCCCGGCCGCGCGAGGTCGGAAGATGGCAGCCGTGCGCTGGCCGACAAGCTGCTGACGTCGATCACGAAGCGCAACAGCGACGTGCTCGAGCACGTGACATGGCACCTGCACGCGGAGTCGGCCGGGCGAGGCTCACCCGCGCGCGTGCTGATGGACGAGGCGGAGCAGGCGGACCTCATCGTCGTCGGCTCCCGCGGCCGCGGCGGATTCGGTGAGCTGCTCCTTGGCTCGACCAGCTACCGACTGGCCGGGCGCACCAGGACCCCCGTCGTCGTGCTCCGCGCGGACCTGCCGACCGGCGCCGATGAGCCCCCGTTCCCCGGGGATGTGGTGGTGGGCGTCGATGGCTCGGACACCGGTGACCGCGCGCTGCTATGGGCTGCCGCCGAAGCACGACGTCGCGACGTGACGCTGCACGTCCTGCATGCACAGCCGCTGCCGACCCACTACCTCTACGGGATGGGCTCGGTGCCCAACATCGACAAGGAACGGGCGCTTATTGTCGAGGAGGGCGAGAAGATCATCGAGCGGGCGCTGACCCGCGCACAAGACGCGCTCGACGACATCGAGATCGCCAGGCACTGTCTCGTGGAACCCGTCGCCAATGCGCTGGTCAGCTTCGCCGGACGCGAGAACCTGATCGTCGTCGGCAGCCGGGGACACGGCTATGTCAGCGGGTTGATGCTCGGAGCGACCAGCCACCAGGTACTCCACCACGCCCAAGCACCGGTGGTCGTCGTGCCGTAATCACCGGCCGAGCCCGACAGCAGCCACCATCCATCATGTCGAGCGCCACACCGTGACGGGCGTCCTGCTGCTCGTCACCGGCGCCGCCAGCGCCGGACTGGCCATCCTCGGTGCCCGCTGGGCACTCGGGTTCCTCGCGCTGCTCGGCGTCCTGGCCGTGCCCGTGGGCCGCACCCTGCCCGACGTCAGCGCGTCGCCCAGCTGATACCTGTCCCACCCACGTACCGGGCCACCCTTTGCCACCGCGACGAGGCCGTCGAGGTGGGTGCGGGCGATCACGTGGCGATCCGCCCCAGCGTCACTGCTCGCACGCGCGAGGACGCCGTCGTCCTGCTCACCGCGGCTGCGGGTAGATATATATAAACTACAGTTCGCCTGTAATACTGTGCGTATGGGGGCGAAGCGGCAAGCTGACGGCGAGGCGACGGTACCCGCGGAGCACGGCGTGCGTCAGGCGCGGCACCGCCGTCGAGCAAGCGTCGGCGACGACCACGGTCACCGTTCGCGGCGGTCGCGCCCGCCGTCGGGATCGCACTCGTCTACGGCGTTGCAGTCGCGGTGTGGGTCGTCGCCGGTGACCGCCTGCCCGCCGGGCGGTGGCTGGCGGTGCACCTGTTCACGCTCGGCGTGCTGACCAACGTCGTGGTGGTCTTCTCCCAGCACTTCGGGCTGACCGTGACCCGCGCACCCGACCAGCGGTCGCGGTGGCAGCCGGCGATCCTGAACACCGGCATCCTGCTCGTGCTGGTCGGCATCCCAACATCGAGCACGTGGACGATCGCACTGGGCGCGACGATCACCACGACGGTCGTGTTCCGCTTCGTATCTGCGGCTGCGGCGCATGCGCCGCCAAGCTGTCGGCGCGCGGTTCGCGTGGATCGTGCGCATCCACGAACGCGCGCACGGCTCGTTCATCCACGGCGCCGTGCGCGGGCTGCTGTCGGGCGTCGGAGCGCTGCGCGGGTCGTGGTACGGCGCCGGGCGGATCGCGCACCTGCACGTCAACATCCTCGGCTGGGCGGGCCTGACGCTGTTGGCCACGCTGGTGTTCTTCGGCCCGACGATGCTGGGAACGCGGATCGAGTCCGGCGCGAACGCCCGCGCCGCGGTCGCCTTGCGTCGGGCAGCGACCGCGCTGACGATCGCGGTGGTGTTGCTCCTTGCGTCGGGCGTCGACGGACCGGCCGGCAAGGCGTTCCGTTCAGCCGCCGCCCTGGCTCTCGGTGTGTACGCCTGGGCGGTGGGCATGGTCTGCCTCCCGGTGCTGCGAGCCGCTCGGGCGGCCAAGCCGTCGGCGGCACGACCACCACTGATCGCGCTGTGCGGCTGGTTCCCCGTGCTCGCCTGGGCTGATGTCGTCGTCGCGACCGGCGGGCTGCAGTTGCTGGACGCGCTCGGGCTCGCAGCACTCGCCGGCGTGTTCGACCAGGCCTTCGCCACAGCGTTGAGCTACGTCGCTCCGGCGCTTCGCGGCCGGACGAACGCCGACCGCGCGCAGCTGACGGCCCGGCTGACGCGCGGCGCGACACCGCGCACCGTGGCGTACAACATCGGCGTGGTCGCCGTGGCCGTCGCCGCGGCCGGCGGCACCACGCTCGATGCCGCCGGAGCAGGGTTGGCCGCCGTGGCCTGGCCGCTCGTCATCGCCAGCATCGCGACACAGGCAGTGATGGCACTGTGGCCGGTCGGTCGAGACGCGCCATTGTGACGTCGGGGCAGGTCATGCCGGCGTGACCTGCGACCGCGTCGTCACGCCTCGGGTTCCGCCCGTTCCGCGGGGCCATCCACCGGCGCGAGAGCACGCTCCGCGCCGCAGTGGGGGCACCGATCGTCGTCGACGTGGTCGGGCTCGAGGAATCGCCCACACGACAGACACGTCTGACCCAGCCAGCACGCATCGTCGCCCATACCTCGACGGTAGCGGGCGGCGAAGGCGCCCGCTGCCGCACACCGCGCGCAGGCAAGGTGGGCAACGGATAGGTGGAAGTCGGTAGTATTAAACACATCGCGCCTAGAACCGATCGCGGAGGAACCACGCTGGACCCCGACGTACGGATGCATCGCGCGCTGGCGGACGAGACGCGCAGCAGACTCCTGCGGATCCTGCGCGCTTCGCAGGAGCCGCTCGACGCGCGCGAGCTCGCCCACCAGCTCGGTCTGCACCTCACAACGGTGCGCGCCCACCTCGATGTGCTCGTCGAGGCCGGACTCGCCACGTCCCATTCGGAGGACCGCACCACCCCGGGGCGCCCGCGCCGCCTCTACGAGGCGGCCGACGATCCCTCCACCGCGGTCGACGCCGGCGGCTACCGGCTACTGGCCGAGATGCTCGCCAGCCACCTCGCGGCCACGAGCGGCGACGTGGCCAGCGATGCCGTCGCGGCCGGCCGCGAATGGGGAACCTATCTCGTGCAACGGCCCCCGCCGTACACCACGACACCGAGCGATGCCGCACGCGCCGAGCTGCTGCAGCTGATGGGCCGGCTCGGGTTCCAAGCTGAGCTCGACGCCGACGGCACCCGGATCCTGCTCCATCGCTGTCCGTTCCTCGATGTCGCCCGACGCCATCAGGACGTCGTGTGCTCGCTGCACCTGGGGATCCTGCAGGGTGCGCTGCGGACCCTCGACGCGCCACTGGACGCACGTGACCTGGAGCCATTCGTGCAACCCTCGCTCTGCGTCGCCCACATCGCCGAGACAGACCACGCCGGCTGACCGCCATTCGCTAGCACCGGCGTGGAGCGCCGTTCGGGGACCGGCCGACACCAGGAGGATCAGTGAGCTCGAGGATCTGGCTGCGGCGCGCCTACGACACGCCGACGCGCAACGACGGCCACCGGGTACTCGTCGATCGGATCTGGCCGCGAGGGGTCTCGAAAGAGGACGCGCGCATCGACGACTGGGCGCGCGAGCTGGCCCCCAGCGATGACCTTCGCCGCTGGTTCGACCACGACACCGAGCGCTGGGACGAGTTCCAACGGCGCTACCGCGCGGAGCTCCGACGCCAGGAGCAGTCGCTGGACCAGCTTGCACGACGAATCGACGAGGGCCGGGTCACCCTGGTGTACGGCGCCCGTGACGAGCATCACAACAACGCTGTCGTGCTCCGCCACGTCCTCGAACTGCGGCGCCAAACGCCATGAGCGGGCGTGCACGCCCGGCCGAGCTGCGAGGTCACCCTCGGATGGCAGCGGCCCATGGGCGGCGTCGATGACGACGGCCGGCGATGACCTGGCTCGGCCTCTGCGTGGCATCGACCGCACGAACATCATCCTGTACTGTCGCCACTGGCACGCCACGACGCGGTTCTATCGCGACGACCTCGAACTCCCCGTCGTCCACACCACCGAGTGGTTCGTCGAGTTTCACCTCACCGGCGAGTCGTACCTCAGCATCGCCGACGCACCACGACGGCGCCACGTGCGCGACGGCGACATGACAGCAGCCCTCGACGACGCCATCGACTTCCTCTGTGAGCTCGGGCCACATCGAAGATCGATCGGCGACCCACCAGCTGTCCAGCGGTGAACGCAACGGGTCGGCATCGCACGCGCCCTGATCAACCATCCCGACGTGCTGCTCGTCGACGAGCCCACCTCGGTGCTCGACCACCAGCGTGGCCGGCAGATCGTCGACCTCCTCTCCGAACTCACCCACCAGCGCTACGTCGCGACGGTGATGGCACCCACGACCGCACACAGCTCGACCACGTCGACATCTCTACCACATGCACGACGGACGCCTGACCACCGCCGCGCCGATCGCCGTCGCCATACCGACCGCCAACGCGCGATAGACAGCAGCACGGGATGGCCCAACTCGGTGTGGTCGCTGGCGCTCGCGCGACCCCACAACCCCGTGCGCCGTCCCACCACGAGCGCGCGTGTGGCCGAGGTGCATGGACTGGTTCACGCGACTTACGTGCTCGCGTCGTCGGTGGCCACCGAGCACGCCGCGACCATCAGCTTCGCCGCCTTGGGCATCGCTTTCATCGCGCTCGCTGCGCCTATGTCGGGCTACGCCAACGCGCGCGGCACAACCGACGAGGATGAACGCCAACACGCTGTAGGAACGCGGAGGTCAGGTCTTGGTAGGTCCGCGGGTCGGCTCCGGTGCAGCTGCAACGGTCCGCGGGTGCTGCGCCCGTACCCACGCTTCGATGCCGGCGATGCCGTGGTCGCGGTCGGCCGATGTCACGATGAGCAGATCGCCTGGGCACAGGCGGGTGTCTCCGCGGGGCAGCAGAACCCGATCGTTGCGTACGACGGCGGCCACGAGGACGTCGGGCGGCGGCATCGCCTCGCGCAGCAGCTGTCCGACGAGCCGCGAGTCGTCGGGCAGTTCGACCTCGATCACGTCGAGGCCGGTGTCCGAGATCGGCAGCGCGTCGGCGATGACGTCGGTCGTGGAGGGTCGGGTCGCCAGTCCGAGCGCAGTGATCACGGGCACCGCGGTCGTGCCCTGCACCAGCGCCGAGACGAGCACGACGAAGAACACGGCGTGGAAGATGGTTGTCGCGCCGGGGATGCCGGCCGAGTGCGCGAAGGTGGCCAACACGATCGGTACCGCGCCACGCAGGCCCAGCCACGACACCGCGGCGATCCCGCGTGCCGAGAAGCCCATCGGCGCCAGAGTGACCGCACACGCCAGCGGGCGGCCGACCAGCACGAGCAGCGCGACAAGGCCCAGCGCGGTGAGTGCGATACCGGGCAGCTGCGACGGGAACACCAGGAGGCCCAACAGCAGAAACAGACCGACTTCGGCGCCGTTCGCCAGCGCGGTGTGGAACGATCGCAACGAGGCCCGATGGCGGGGCGTCTCGATGGCCAGGACGATCCCGGCGATGTAGGTCGCGAGGAACCCTGACGCCCCGAGCGTGGCGGCGACGCCGTAGGTCGCGCCCGCGATCGCCAGCCCCACGATCGGATACCAGCCTCTCGCCGCATCCCGGATGTGATGGAACAGTCGACCACCCGACCAGCCCGCGGCGACCCCGACGGCGACCCCGCCGATGAGCTGTGCCGCGCCGAACACGACCCACGCGGCGGCGCTGGGCGGGGTGATCCACGCTGACAACAGACCGACGGTCAGCAGCACGGCGACGGGATCGTTCGCACCTGACTCGATCTTGAGCACCGCCGACAGGCGCTCCGGCAGCGGCGCGCGGCGCAGCAGATCGAACACCGCCGCCGCGTCGGTGGACGCGACGATCGCGCCGACGAGCCAGGCGGCACGGCTGGGAACGTCCAACAGCCACATCGCGCCCAGCGCGGTGATACCTGCCGTGATCAGCACGCCGACGGTGGCCAGGACGACGCCCGGCGCAGCCCCTCGGCGCAGATGTCGCACGTCGGTGGTCAACCCGCCCTCGAACAGGATGATCACCAGCGCGCCGACACCGAGGCTCTGGACCAGCACCGGATCCGACAGGCTGATCCAGTCCAGCCCGTCATCGCCGACCACCATCCCGACGGCCAGGAACGACAGGGCGGCGGGCAGGCGCAGCCGCGCGGCAAGGACCGCGGTGAGCGATCCGACGATCAACAGCCAGGCGCCGACCAGCAGCGGCCGGTCGACTGCCAGTCCGGCGTCCAGTGCGTCCGCGGCGGGCGGATCGGTCGAGCCGGCCACGGCGGCGAGCAGGTACGCCACCATCACGCTGCCCGTCAGCAGCAACGCGGTCGCAGCCAGGACCACGCGTACCGCCGAGCGGAGATCGTCGTCGTGGTGGTCCTGGCGTCGACGTTGCAGCAGTGCGTGTGCGGTCGCACCTGCGGTCATCCCGAGCAGCAGCGCAACCACCAGGCGCCAGCCACCCGACAGCACGAGTCCGGGTGTCAACGGCCCGAACGCTACGACGATGCCGATCGCGACGATCACGGCGCTGCCGAGCTTGACCGGATGGGACACCTGCCGCAACGCCCACCCGAGCTCACCCGCGATCAGGCGGCCCAGTGACATCCCGGCCGCCGAGCCGTCACGCCGAGCGTCACGGCGGGCCGCGGTCAACAGGCTCGACCACCACGGTCTCATCGTGGCGAGACTATGTCATGCACACGCCGGGCGCGGTCCCCATGGCGGCTTTGTCGTGTGTCGCGCCCAAGCATCGCCGGTCGTGACTTCGCGACCGACCGGCCGGGGCCCTACCATCGGCACGCATGAGTCGCCCTATCGATGCCGACACGATCACAGTTCGGCGCGCCCGGTCGGCCGACCTCAACGAACTCGCCGCTCTCCGGGCGGAGTGCGGTCTCGTGCCGTCACCACGCGGATTCCGCGACGAGATGGAGCGCATGCTCAACAACTCATCGGAGGTGTGCCTCGTGGCCTCGGACACCTCCAACGGCGGGCAGATCGTCGGCGCACTGGTGGGATCCTACGACGGTCGCTCCGCGAACGTCTCACGTCTGGCCACCCACCCCGACCACCGCCGACGCGGCATCGCCACCGCACTCGTCGCCAGGTTCACCGCAGCCCTCGACCACCCGAGCGTCAGCGACGCGTCGGCGCTCGTGCTCGACCGCACCCCCGACGCTGACCGGCTGTGGACAGCACTCGCCTTCGACCACATCGGCGACGTGCCCGCCTACCGTCCGTCGGTTCGAGCACGTGGTACCGACCGCCGGGGCACAGCATGACCTTGACGCTCCTGGCGGCGGCAGCCCCCGAAGGTGGTGGCGCACCGGCGTTCCTCACCGAGGTGGCGGCGCTGCTGATCGCAGCGGCGATCGCGGCGTACACGGCGACTCGGCTGCGTCAGGTCCCGATCGTTGGGTTCCTCGTGGCCGGCGTGGTCATCGGTCCCAATGCCGTCGGGCTCGTCCGCTCGATCGAGACCGTCAACGCCGCGGCCGAGCTCGGCGTGATCCTGTTGCTGTTCACGATCGGCATCGAGTTCTCCCTCGACCGGCTGGTCGCCATCCGCCGGCTGATCATCGGTGGCGGCACCCTGCAGGTGGGTCTGGCGATCGCTGTGACCGCGGGCATCTGCGTCGCCGTCGGCTCGTCGGTCCCCGAAGCTGTGTTCAGCGGCATGCTCGTGGCGCTGTCGTCGACGGCGATCGTGCTCAAGCTCCTCGCCGGACGGAGCGCGACCGACAGCAGGCCTGGGCGCGTGCAGGTCGGGCTGCTGATCTTCCAGGACCTGGCGATCGTCGCGTTCGTGCTGCTGGTGCCGATGCTCAGCGGGGACGGTGGTAGTGCGCTCGACATGGTCGTCGCATTGGGGCGGGCGGCGGTCGTGGTCGCGGCGGTGCTGGTCGGCGCGCGGCGTGTGATGCCGCAGCTGCTCGAGCGTGTGGCCCGCGCCTGCTCGCAGGAGGTCTTCCTTCTCGTCGTCGTGGCCGTCTGCATCGGTACGGCCTACATCAGTGGACTGCTGATCGGGTCGGTGACGCTCGGCGCCTTCCTCGCCGGGCTCCTCGTCGGCGAGTCGGCGTTCGATCTGCAGGCCCTCGGCGAGATCATCCCGCTGCAGACCCTGTTCAGCGCGGTGTTCTTCATCTCGGTCGGGATGTTGCTCGACCCTGGATTCCTGCTCGCCAACGCCGCACTCGTGCTGGCAGTCGTCGCCGTCGTCGCCCTCATCAAGGTCACCACGACCGCCGTCGCCGTCGCCGCGCTGCGCGAACCGGTGACAGTGACAGCGGTCGCCGCCTTCGGGCTCGCGCAGGTCGGCGAGTTCTCCTTCGTGCTCGAAGGGGTGGGTCGAGAGGCGGGCCTGACACCGGCCGGTCTGGGCGAGACCGGCAGCCAGACGTTCATCGCCGCGACCGTTGTACTCATGCTCGTCACACCGGCGCTGTCGGCGCTCGGTCGCATGCTCGCGGCACGCGCGATCGCCGGCCGCGACCGGTCGCTGGCGGAGGATCTCGTCGGCGGCTCCGATACGCGGCACGGTCACGTGGTCATCGCCGGCTACGGCGCCGCGGCCCGCGCACTGGCGGAACTGCTCGACCGCAACGGCATCCCGTTCGTGGTCACGACGCTGTCGCCGGACGGCGCCAGCGAGGCCGCCGACGCCGGCTACGATGTGCTCCGCGGCGACGCGACCCGGCGGGCGACGCTGGAGGCCGCCGAGACGCCCGACGCGCGCTGTGTCGTCATCGCCGACGACGAGCCCGACGCCGTCGCGCGCACCGCCGCGACCGCGCGGATGGTCGCGCCCGGCGTCCCGGTGATCGCACGTGTATGGGGCGACGCCGATCCCGAAGCGCTCGGCGTCGACGAGCTGGTGACGGCCGAGAACGCGTCGGCGCTCGCCGTCGCCGTCCGCGTGCTGCGCCGCTTCGGCCTGGCGAACACGGCCATCGCCGCCGAGGTCGATCGCATCAAGCGCAGCGGATGGACCGGCGGCGCCGTCACCGCCACGCTGAGCGCCATCGACCGGGCCAGCCAGCTCGAGTTCCGCCCCATCGACACGCAAGGCTGTCCACACGTCGACGAGATCACCCCGGTCCTGCCGAGTGCAGCCGGTTGCGAGGACTGCCTGCGCATGGGTGCGCGCTGGAACCATCTGCGGGTGTGCCTGTCATGCGGGCACGTCGGCTGCTGTGACTCCTCACCGAATCGCCACGCAACGGCGCATCACAACGAGACCGGACACCCGCTGATCGCCTCCGGCGAGGAGGGCGAGAACTGGGCCTGGTGCTACGTCGACCGCGCCCGCATCGACGGCCAGCCCACCATCGACAGCCCGACGTGATACGAGCGGTCAATGGCGTCGGCCCGGTCCGTGTTGAGGATGCCGCGCAGATCGCTCGGCCAGCTCAGGGTGTATGCAGCACAGCCGTCACACCACACCCGCATCATCGCGCACCTCCTGCCCGGCGGACGTCGAGCCCGCCCGACGCCGCCTGTCCACCGACGATCGAGCCGGCTGCGATCAGCACGCGACCCACGTGCACCCGCCACGCCGGCGTGACCCCCGAAGACCTGCGCGTTCGGCGAGCTGCCGCGACGCGGTTGTGCCGGGCGGCCTCACGGCGACGCTCCTCGAGCGTGGCCTCGACAACCTCTGCCACCATTAACCCGCTCATTGCGGTGCCTTCCCGTAACGGGTATAACCGTCTTGATGGCTTACAACCTATATCGAACCCTGTAAGGAGTCAAGTGAAATACGATCATTACAGCGATCCGTCGATCGCGGTCGCGGTCGACCTGATCAACGACTTCGGCACCGTACCGCTCGACTCGGCCGGACACGGCGACAAACCGCTCGGTGACCCGGCGGCGTTCCTGCGGGGCCACGGACTCGACGACACCGGCGTGACGCAGGCCGACGCGCCCGCCGCGCAGGACCTCGCCGACCGGCTGCACGAGGCACTCAACACTGACGATCCGGCACGCGTGGTGGACGTCGTCAACGGCGTGCTCGCCGACGCCAACGCGGTCCCCCAGATCAGCAGCCACGACGGCCAACCGTGGCACCTGCACTACCACGCCGCCGGCGCCGCGCCACTCGACCAGTTTGGCCGCCACCGCCGCGATGGGCCTCGCCACCGTGCTGTGCACCAGCGGCACCAGCCGCTTCGGGCACTGCGATGGCACCGCGTGCCGCGACGTCTACGTCGACACGTCGCGCAACAACCGACGACGATTCTGCAGCGACGGCTGCGCCAACCTCGCCCACGTCACCGCACACCGCGCGCGCCAGCGGGCGGACGGGCACACGAACTGACCGGCCGAGGCGTTGCGGTCAGCGACATCCGCCACCTGGGACCCGACGGCTGGCAGCCGGGGACGCATCCGGATCGCGCCGACTACGGCTCGTTCGCCGACTTCAGCGACCCCGACGGCAACACCTGGGTGCTGCAGGAGGCGCGGCGCGGCGACGCGACCGCCTGACGGCGCGCAACAGCACGACGACGGATCAGGCCGTATCGACCCGGCCGCCGAAAAGCGGTTCATGTGAACGTTCCGTGGGTGGGTTGACGGCGCCTGCATAGCGCAACGCCGCCTCTGGCCTACGTTTCCGGCTATCTGAGGCTGGAATCGATGGGCGCTGGAGGCGGCGCGAGCTGGTCGGCGCCGCCAGGTCGGTGTCGGTGTAACCGGTGAGCAGCGGAGCCCACTCACGCGCCGGCATGTCAAGCCACGCGCGTGCTCGCTGGTCCGGCGCGAGCCGGCCGGTGATGCGCTGCAGTGCGGCGGCGAGCGGGGAGGACCACCTGTGGCGGGCCGCGCAGGCGGTTCGTGAGCTCACCGACGCGGTGGACGACCGCGCGCCGCAGCCGTCCGATGACCAGTGAAGCGGTCGAGGCGCCGTCACTCAGGTCGCGGCCAAGCACCGAGCGCAGCGTCGACCGGGTCGTCCACGGCAGGCTGAACTGGTGGCGCCTGCTTCGACTGCTGAACGAGCAACGTCCGCGCTGGGACGAGCACTACCGTGTTGGCCACGCCGTGACCGCGCTCACACACGCCGGCCGGGCGACCGTGCTCGCCTACCTGCAACACCGCGCGACCGGCCCGCGTCACGACCTGCACGGCTGACCCTGCCGGTCACGCGCCGGACGCGGCAGCCGACGAGCGCGATCGATCATCAGCAAGGACGGTCGACTGCGATCGGCTAGGATCCACGCGGCCACCGTCGGGCTCGGCTGTCATGCCCGACGTGCCGCGACGCGGGCGCCAGAGGCTTAGCACGAGGAGGACCGCGTGGGGACAACGGATGCGACGCCGGCGGTCCTGGATGAGCTCGACGCTGGCGAGCGGTCGGTAGTCCTCGACCGGCTGCTAGCCGATCATCCGGACCTGCGACCCGAAGCCGAGGCACTCGCTCGGGAGACGCTCGACGACGTCGACGAGGATGCCGTTGCCCACGAGGTCGTCGAGATCTACCGCGACATCGAGATCCAGCGCATCGGTGAGCGGGTCGGTCCGCGGCGCGGCCGCGGCTACATCGACGAGCACGAGGCGGCGTGGGAGCTGCTCGAGGAGGCGCTGCAACCGTTCCTCGGACAGATCGCTCGTCGTGCCAGGTCGGGATTCACCGACGCGGCCCGGCGCTATGCGGCCGGCGTGCTGAGTGGGCTCGGCAAGCTCCGGGCCGACGCGGATCCCGACAGCGTGTTCGGCTGGGGTCCGCCCGAGGAGGCCGCCGATTCGCTGGGCTGGAGCGTCCGACACGCCGCCGAGGAGGTCGGTGTGCCGTTGCCGGATCCGTCGCCTGGGACTGAGTATTGATGTACACGGCAGGATGCTCGTGGTGACGCCGTGACGATCACGGTGCCGGTGGATGCTGGCGATGCCACGGTTGCGACGGATGATGCCGGCGGCGAGCAGGATGCACAGCTGACCGAGGTCCTCGACGGTGCGCTGCTGGCGGCGTACGCAGGCTGGCTGATCTACGAGCGCGGTGTGGACTACGCGACCCACGGACACGTGACGCACCTGCAGATCGGCGGGCACCGCGCGACGGCGGTGGTGCAGGGCACGCGACCGTACGATGTCACGATCGAACGCGTCGGGTCGACACTGACCTTCGACTGCACGTGCCCGATGGGCGCGATCGACGAGTTCTGCAAGCACCTGGTCGCGCTCGGGGTGGAGCTCGTCGGCGACGACGAGCCGGACGTCGCCGACGTCGCGCGCGCTGGCCCCGACGCCCCGCGCGTGGACCCCGATGCCATCGACCTCGACGCATGGCTCGCCGACCAGCCCGCCGACCGGCTGCGCGAGCTGCTGACCGCCGAGGCGGCGCGCGACCCGGACGTGCGCCGGCGGCTGTCGGTCGTGGCCGCCGCCGACACTGGCGAGTCGCCCGAGTTGTCGTCGCTGCGCGCGCGAATCACCGACGCCTTCGCCGTCGGCCATCACCACAGCTACCGCTACATCGAGTACCGCGACGCGTACGCATGGGCGCACGACGTCGAGGCGGTGATCGACGCGGTCGACGAGCTGCTCGCCGCCGGGTTCGCCGCCGAGACGGTCGCGCTGGCCGAGACGATGCTCGCCGAGCTCAACGACAGCGTCAACTACGTCGACGACTCCGACGGCCACCTGGACGGGCTGTTCGAGTCCGCAGCCGACCTGCACCTGCGCGCCTGCGAACAGGCGCGTCCAGACCCGGTCGCGCTGGCCGGGCGGCTGCTGGACTGGGCGCTGTCGTGGGAGCTGGACGGGTTCCTGTACGCCGTCGGCGACTACGCCGAGGTGCTCGGCAGCGCCGGCCTCGCCGCATACCGCCAGCTCGCCGAGCAGCGCTGGGCGCAGATCCCCGCGCTCGGCCCCGGCGACGACCACCACGACCGCTTCGCGATCACCACCGTCATGGAGCACCTGGCCGAGACCACCGGCGGACTCGACGCGCTGCTCGAGGTGATGCAACGCAACCAGGCGTCGGGGCATGCGTTCGTGCGCATCGCCACGGCCTGCCGCGACCACGACCGCGACGACCTCGCGCTGGACTGGGCACAGCGCGGCCACCAGGCGTTCCCCGGCGAGTCGCGCCTGACCGAGCTGATCGGCGACATCCACGCAGACCACGGCCGCCACGACGAGGCGCTGGCCGCCGAACGCGAGCTGTTCACCGGCGGACCGTCGCTCGCCCGCTACCACCGCCTCATGCGCCGTGCCGAGGCAGCCGGGCGCTGGCCGACCGAACGCGGGCCCGCCACCTCGAACGCGCGCTCGAACCGGCCGACAACCGGGCGTACGACGAGGTCGTCCGGCTGCTGCAGATCATGCGGCCCCTGTACGACGCGACCGACCGCGGCGACGCGTTCTCCCCGCTCGTCGCGAGCATCCGCACGAGTTACAAGCGCCGCCGCAACCTCGTCGCCCGCCTCGACCGCGCCCGCCTGTAGTCGGCGGCCCGTCTCCCCCACCGGCCACGCCGTCGGGCCATCAGCTGGAACCACTGCTCCACCCGCTCCGTCCCGGGTGCGGTCACCCGTAGGCCGCCGATCTCGGACGCACACGCTGATCCCCCGCCAGAGCGTCACAGAGTCAGAAGCACCTCAACCGCACTTCCGCGGTGCCCTCGCCGACCTGGGACGCCACCTCGTCAGCCTGGCAGGAACACGCCCGCCGCTGAGAGACAGGCCACAGTGACACGTGCGGCTCGCCTGCGCAGACAGCCCAACGACGGTCAAGCGACCACCGGCGTCGGCGGTATGACGAACGCACAGCGGGGTCCGGCTGCGCCCATCAACCGCCGGTCGAGCGTAGCGACCGGCACACCAAGTATCTCAGCAACCGCCACGTACCACGCGTCGTACGCCGTGACGTTGTAGCGCAGCTCCCAGACCCGCGCGCCGAATGGCTCGTAGGGGTACAGCTGCCACGACATGCGTCGCAGGTCCTGGTGCGCCGACGCCGCTCGAGACCGATCGATACCCCCCGCGAGCTCACTTCGCCGCAGCAGGTTGGCCGCTTCGACCGGGCACAAGTGCGGCGCAGCCAGCGGCCCACGCGCCAGTTGCTGCTCAGCCCACCGACCAGTCGTGCCGGAGTCGATGAGCGCGGCCACCACCACCGAAGCGTCGACCACAAGCACTGATCAGGCCCGGTCCTCGTCGCGCCAGCGAAGCAGGTCGTCCACGTCGAGGACCGCGGGGCTTGCCTCCTTGCGCCGGCGGATCTCGTCGAGCAGTGTGTCCACGTCGGGACGTGCGGCAAGGTCGGTGAGATGTTGCCGCAGGTACTGCTGGAGCGAGCGGCCGCTGCGCGCAGCTCGACTGGCGAGCTCGTCACGTACGTCGTCGGGAAGGTCCCTGATCGTCACGCTTGTCATGCATGCATGCTAGCATCATCGCTGCCGTTAGCTCACAGACACTGGCAATCCAGCTCGGCGCGTGCCGGCGGGTGCGGCGTGGATCAGCCCCATGAGGGGCACTGTACCGGGGCGCGCTCGGCTCGTCGCTACCCGTCGTCACGTGGCTGGCCAACGAACTGTGCGACGGTGTCGGGCTGGTCTTCCATACAGAAGTGGCCGGCGTCGGCGATGACGTGCCGGTCGGCGCCGGGGATGTCGTCGGTCAGACGGTGGGCACAGTCGACCGGCATGTCTACCGTGACGTTGCCGAAGGTGACCGGCGCACCACGGGCAGCCCAATCCATGCCTGTCTCAACGTAGCCAACGTATCTAGCAGATGGCTACGTCGACAACCCGCCCGATGCGCTGCAGGTCGCTGACCTGCGGTTTTGCGGTGGAGCTAAGGGAATCGAACCCCTGACCTCTTCCATGCCATGCACACGCCGAACCGTCCAACGCGTCCGGCAGCGTCCCATGGAGGCCACCCACGTCCGATCGTATCCGACGGGCGCGCAGCGCAGAAACCGCGTAAGCAAGACGTATTGCGTCCAATGCGTGATCGCCGGTCCGGCGACGTCGCTCGCTGTCCCGTGACGTCCCAGCGACCGCCGGTGGCTACGTTGCTGGCTACGTCGGGCGCCCGACTCACGTCGACAGCACGGCGACCCCGTACCGGCCGATGACCTGGTCGGCTGTCACGATGCGGAGGTCGTCCACCATCGCCTGCGCGACCAGCATCCGGTCGAAAGGATCGTTGTGATGCGGCGGCAACGTCGCAGCGGTGCGGGTGTACCGACCGGTGATCGCGAGCTCGGTGAAGCCGTTGCCCACCACCTCGTTGGCGAGGTCGACGGTGTCGACGTCGAGCTCGAGGCGTCCGAGCGCGGTCTTGATCTCGGCCTCCCATAGACTCGCCGCGCTGACGAACGCCATCACCGAGCTGTCGGCAATCGAGGCGCGGGCCTCTGGCGACAGCCGCGGGTCGTCCACCAGCCACCACAGGAACACGTGGGTATCCAGCAGCAGCGACATCAACCGCTCCGACTCGTCGAAGCGTGTCGTATGGTCACCGCGACCCGTGGAAGCGGGGATGCCATCGCGTCAGCCGCGGAAGGCGTCGACGAGTTCGTCGGGCAACGGATCGTCGAAGTCCTCAGCGATCCGGATGCACCCTCGCAGGCTTCCCGGTTGACGCTCAGGCGCTGCGTGCGCCACAAGGCGGGCGATCGGCCGGTTGTTGCGGGCGATTACGACTTCCTCACCCTGTTCGACGCGCTCGAGCAACCGTGACAGGTGGGTCTTCGCTTCGTGGACGTTCACAATCGTCATGAACTTAGTCTAGTCTGGTCATGCAAGGAGGGCAATCGGGCTGCCGTGGACGCGGAGGCCCAGCGCGACCCAACCAGGTCCTCCCACGCGCTGGACGTTTCCACGGACTACTCTCGACTGTCCCGATACATCCCGGCGCGGC
The DNA here is from genome assembly GCA_019347695.1 of Actinomycetota bacterium. Classification (GTDB taxonomy): domain Bacteria; phylum Actinomycetota; class Nitriliruptoria; order Euzebyales; family JAHELV01; genus JAHELV01. Next base: position 46,123 of record JAHWKT010000005.1, read on the forward strand.
GCTGGTCAGCGCACGACGAGTTCGCCGGCCATGTCGGGGGCGTGGGGGATGCAGTAGAAGCGGTAGGTGCCGGCGTCGGCGGGGAACGTGACCCGTTGGGTGGCGCCGGGCGGGACGTTGAGGTCGACGCCGAGCTCGTCGATCGTGAATGTGTGCCGCGTAGGGTCGTCGTTGGTGACCGTGACCGCGACCTTTCCGCCGTCGGTGGTGATGGTGCGGGTGTCGAACTGGAAGTCCTTGGTGGTCAACTCGATGTCACCGGGCTGGGCTGCGACGCTGTCGATGCGGGCGGCCGCCACGATCGATACGGCGGTCGCAGCAACCAGCACAACGACAGCCGTTGCCGCAACCCCAGTCGCGGGTCGCGGCGATCGGCGGGCAGGCTGTCGGGCCTGGCGGAACGCTGGGACGGCCGCGATGCTGCCGGCAAGGGTCGCCAGGGTGAACAGCGTCAGTGGCAGGAAGTCGCCGGGGGTCTCGGGATGGGTGAGCGCGTCGGCGAGGAACGGCGCGCTCGACACAAGCTCGGCGAGCAGCACGACGCCGAGCACCACGACGCCGGCCCGCCGCCACCGCCAGACCACCAGCAGGCCGGCGACGATCGGGGTGGCCATCGCCAGGAAGAAGCTTTCGATGCTGCCGGCGATGATCATGGCGATCACGAACGATGCGATCGTGGCGCAGCCCGCGGCGACAAGCAGGCTGAGCCATCCGACGCGTGGCTGTCTGCTCGACACGACGGGGGCGGTGCGGGTGGGTTGATTGGTGTGGCTGGTGGTGGTCATCGTCACGTCTTCTGAGGTTCTGTGGGCGCTACGCCGCGGTACCCGCGGGACGTGCGCCGAGCTGCAACAGCACGCTGTGGTGTCGACGGCGGCCGAGTACTCGCCGATCCGGCCGTCGTCGCCGACCCGGTTGACGTCGATGAGCTCGAACGCGACCTGTCGCCCGGTGGGTGCCAGGCCGAGGAGCTCGCCGGTGTGGGTGCCCCGCACGGTGCTGCGGGTGACGATGCGGTCTGCCTCGACGATCTGGTCCTCGACGATCACGTAAAGATCGGGAAACGCGCGACGCAATGTCGTGACCGTGTTCTTGAGACCCGCAAGGCCGGTGCGCTCCGGCGGTGTCGAGCTGTGGTCGAGGTCGTCGCACGCGCTGAGCTCGTCGACGACGGGCAGGTCGCCTTGGGTCCACACCTCCTCGACGAGACGGCGGGCCTGGCGCCTCATCCACTCCGGTGACATCGGCGACTCCTGGAAGTCGCGAGCGTCACGCCACGGGCGAGCGCGTTGGGTCCGTGCGCTGTCGTGCGGGCTCCGAGACGACGGACGGCGGTCCGGTGGCGTGACGACGGGCAGGTGTGGGATGGCGCACCCGAGCGCGAGCACTGCGAGGAACGACCAGTAGTACAGCGCGACCCACGCGTCTCGGGGGGTCGTCACGGCCAGCTCGGGGCCACCGAAGCCGGTGACCGTGGGCGCCCAGGTCGGGATCGGCGTCAGTGCGATCGCGCCGCTGACGATCCGTCCCCATAGCGGACCGCGGCCCGACAGCGCGTAGCCGCCCGCCATGCCGAACAGCGGCACGCCGATCGCGCCGCCGCCCAGCCCATCGGCGAAGAACTCCTCCAAGCCCGCCATGGGGCCGCCGGGCGCGGTGGCCACCCCGTGGACCAGCACGCCGGCGAACAGCAGCGGCGCCGTGGCCAGCCACCGCCAGCCTCGCCGGCCGCCGGTGCGGCGCAGGTGCTCGGCCCAGCCCAACAGCGCGCCGGTCAGCACACCGGGCAGCAGGATCCACACGAACGTGCCGACCCACTCGACACCAGACGCGGGCCCGGCGATCTCCACCATGAACCCGCGCAGCCCCGCAGCCCACGCCAGACCACACACCCCGCCAACAGCGACCAACGCCACGAGCCCTTGTGTCGCAGGCCACGCTCACGCGTTCCGTCGCGGGTCGACGTCGATCGCATCATCCACCTCCAAGGCCGCGCTCCGACCACCGACCGCAGCGTGCGCCACCGCGGGACCGTGCGCCACGACGAGGACTCCCCGTTCGCTGGACGTTTCCCTAGACTTCGCGACGGTGGA
>JAHWKT010000108.1 GCA_019347695.1 Actinomycetota bacterium
GGGCGTCGCCGTGCGCTCCGGCTTCGACGTCGCCCAGATCGCCTGGCCGGCGCTGCAGGCGGTCTTCGCCGAGCCCGCCGGCCGCACGCGCCTGCGGGTCGTCGTGCAGGCACGGGGCGCACGGCACCGCACGGCGGCGACGTTCAGCCACGACGTCGCGCTCGACTGGCTGGGGGCGTGCGAGGACCACGCCGCCCGGCGCCACATGCGGCCACAACGGGTGTACGGCACCGCAGGGTTCCGTACGAGCTGATACGCCCCACCCCGGGCGCGCTGGGCGTTTCACGCCACCGGCAGCGGACACGATCCTGCGCAGCGGTGACGGCCGACGCGGTGACGCGGTGGTCGGGAGCAGTGGAGCGCACGTGAAGTGGCGTCGCATGGTCGGCAGGGGCGGATCGACGATCGCCGCGGACGGCGCCTCGGCCGCCCGGGGACCGGCATGTCCGGCTTCCCGATCCCGATCGGCGGCAAGATCAGCCTGCCGGTGCTCATCATCGCCGCGATCGCCTTCTTCCTGCTCAACGGCGGCTTCGGCGGCGGCGGTGGCGTCGACGTCGATCGCCGCTCGACCAGTTCCCCGGCGACGTCCAGCCGGCACAGGAGGGGCAGGTGACGGTGCCGGACGCACCCCCGGCGGACGAGGGCGGTCAGTTCGTCGCCCAGGTCACCCGCGACATCGAGGAGCTGTGGCAGCAGGAGTTCGAAACCGCCGGACGGCGCTACGACCCCGTCGGTCCCGCACGCACGCTGGCCGCGACGGCCGACCAACCGGGTCCCGTGGTGTTCAGCCGCAACACCACCACCGCGTGTGGCCTCGGCTCCGCGGCGACGGGGCCGTTCTACTGCCCGGCCGACGAGCGCGTCTACATCGACCTCACGTTCTACAACCAGCTGTCACAGCGCTTCGGCGCGTCCGGCGACTTCGCGCAGGCGCCGGCGTCTGGGCGCGCTCGGTCTACGAGCGTGACCTGCTGGAGGAGGGCGATCTCGATGAGGGTCTGCGCGCCGCCGCCGCCATCGGCGATGACCGCATCCAGGAGCAGACGACCGGTCGCATCTCTCCGGAGACCTGGACCCATGGATCGTCCGAACAGCGGTCGCGGTGGCTGCGACGGGGCTTCGAGACGGGCAGCCCCGACGCGTGCGACACGTTCTCCGGCGACGTGTAGGCGTCCAGTGCGTCAACTGCCGGTGGGCCCACGGCGCCGATCGGGCTCGGCGCCGGGCAGCGCAACTCAGCGCACGAGCAGTGGCACGAGGCCGACGACGAAGCCGGCGGTGAAGCCGGTCAGTGCGGCAAGGCGCCACCACCGGCTCTTGAACATCGTTGTGATCGCTGACATGGTGCTCCCGCTTCCACCTGTTCTGTCGGTGTGCCGCAGCACAGCCGGCACACCGACACTGTGCGTGACCCGCCCACGGGTCGCATCCACAGAAATACGGAAACCCCCACGTCAGTACGCATTCGAGGGCGAGCCATGTGGGGGGAACACGACTCGCCCTCGAACGTCTGTCGACCGCGCCCGCCACGCGATTGTCAAGACGATGCGTGCACTATAGATCGTGACGGTCAGAAAGAGAAATCCGGGGCCAGGCTACGGAGGGGGGAGACGCAACCTGGCCCCGGAGCTGTGTGCACTTCCCGCCATGCACGTTGCTCGTCTACACAGTGGCCGCGACGACCACGTGCGACATCATCAACTCTGACGATTCGCGCGCACCTTCCGGTCGCGATCGTGTGCCGGTCGGCCGATGGGCCAGGCGCGCGTCACCGGCCGTGCGATCGCGGCACCGCGCGCAACCTCGGTCGAGCGTGCAGCTGCCGCCAGACCCACCACAGTCCCCACAGCCCGCCGAGCACGCACGCGACGATGCGCGACCACCGCTGGGCGGTTCGGACGGACGCGGCGACACGGGAGGTGATCCGCGTGGTCGGACCGGCCGCCACGACCGTGGCACGCACGCCGTCGCGTTCGAGCGTGACCGTGTCGCCCGACCGCGCCACCACGGTCCAGCGCTGGCGGACCGCGCGATCGATCACGTCGCCCAACCGACCATCCGGCGTCTCGAACCGTACGGTGTAGCGCCGGTCGAAGGCCGCAAACGGGGCGACGTGCTCGACCGGAGGTTGTGCGCTCCGGTCGTCGGGCACGAGGCGCTGCGAGGCCAGCTCGAGCACGGTGAAGCGCGGTTGGACCAGCACGCCGACCGCCGCCGCGACGGTCACGGCGAGCGCCGCGCCGACGACGGCCGCGCCCACCAGGACGACGGGTCGACGGCCGTCGCGGTCGAGGCGTCGCAGCCACGCGCGCAGGCGGTCACGTCGAGACGGTGGCGGCGGCGGGACGATGGCCGTTCGGTCCGGACCCGTGGGCATGCTCCCAGAGTGCGCCGGCGAACGCCCGTCAGCCAGCGTCCAGGTCGAACCGGTGGAGCTGCCCGTCACCGGCGCCGACCAGCAGCCACCGCTGATGGGCGGCCAGCACGGTCACCTCGCCGACCCCACCGACCGCCAGCAGCTCGTCACCGGTGGCGGTGTCCAGCGCGCGGACGCGGTCCCGGCCGTCGGTGACCACGACGGCGGCGTCGCTGGCGGCCACCACGTTGCCGGGGCTGCCGGGCGACACGCTCCACACCGGCACCCCGTCGTCGCCATCGAGCAGCACCACGGCCCGGGGCGTCGCCGTGACCAGCCCATGGCGTGTCCACCACAGCCACGGCTGCTCCGCGTCGCTGCCCGGGACCGCCTCGCACCATGTGACAGCGCCGGCGTCCGACGTGTGCAGGCACACCTGCCCGTCCCGGCGCGCCACCGCCACGCCCGCGGAGGTGGGCGCGACCAGCGGCCAGGCGCCGGCGACCTCGACCTGCCACGCGGGCCCTGCGACCTGGAGCCGTCCATCCGCGGTGGTGGAGGCCTGCGACTGGTCGATGGCGAACAGCGCAGCGCCCTGCACGCCGTACACCAGCTCATCGCCGGCGGCGGTTCCGACGGCCATCGGTGCACCGTCGTCGTCGGACGACGCCGGCGCGTGCCACAGCTCGTCACCGTCATCCAGCCCGATCGCGCGGATGCCGACGTCCGCGCCGGCGTCGTACCACCCGAGCACCGTGTCGTCGGCGAGCTGCACCGACCGCAGCTCAACGTCGTCGCGACGCCACCGTTGCGTGCCGTCGGCGATGTCGTGCGCGGCCAGGTCGTCGGCCAACCAGACGGCGGTGCGGTCGGCGACGGCCAGCTCGTCCACCGCGCCGACGTCCGCGCGCCACGCCACCCGCCCGCCAGGCGGCCGCACTCCCGTGAGCGTCCCGTCCTCGCCAAACGCCACGATCATGCCGTCGACGATCCCGATCGCCGACACCGGCGCAGCGCCGACGCTCGTCGACCACCGCGGCGGTGGACCAACGGCCGACAGCTCACTCGCCGGCGTGGCGGATGTGACCGCCCGGGTCGACGCGGGGTCGGTCGTGGCCACCGGTGCGCCGTCGGCGGCGGCCTGCGGCAGCGACGCGGTCGGTCCCGGTGCGGGCCGCAGCAGCAGCCAGGCCACGATCGCGGCCAGCAGGAACCCGATGCCGACCAACGCGATCACCCACGGTCGCCGGCGCTTCCCGACGGGTGCCGACGCCACGGCTCGACCCGTGACCGCACCAGCGCGTGCAGACCGTCGTTGGCGGGCGGGTGGGATGGTGCCCGCCGGCAGCGCCGTGTTGACCAGCAGGCCGCAGCTGTCGAAGCGGTCGGACGGCTGCTTGCTCATGCCGCGCTGCAGCGCCGCACCGGTGCGTTCTGCGGCGGCGTCGTGCGGCGCGAGCGGCGGCGGCGGCGCCATGAGATGCGCGCCAAACAACTTGGAGCGGCTCGCCCGCACGAACGGCGGCTCGCCGACGAGCGTGTGGTACAGCGCGCAGGCAAGCGAGTACTGGTCGCTCGCCGGCGTCACGGGCTCGCCCCGCAGTTGCTCCGGCGCCACGTACAGCACGTCGTCGATCGGCTCGCCGCTGGGTTCCTCCGCCAGGCGGGCACGCAGCAGCAGACCGGTGCCGAACCCGGTCAGGTACCCGATGTACGCGGCGCCGCGACCGGCACTCGGACCGACCCAGATCGTCGCCGGGCTGAGTGCGCCGTGCACCACGTCGGCCCGGTGGCCCGCGTCGAGCGCGGCGGCGAGCTGTGCGAACAGCGCCAGCGCGGCGGACTCGTTGATCGCACCACCGTGCGCGAGCATGTCGCCGAGCGGCACGGCGCGCACGAACGGGGTGACGACGTAGGGGCGACCGTCGATCACGCCGAGGTCGTGCGGGCGGATGACCGAGGGGTGGTCCACCGCGCCGGCGCGCTGGCTCTCGGCCAGGAACTGGCGGACCACCTCGTTGGCATGCGCGTCATGGCGATCGAAGCGGCCAGCGATCCGCACCAGGAGGTGCGCCGCCCCACCCTGCGTCGACTCGCGACGGTCGGTCGTCGCCGCGTACGTGGTCGAGATGGCGTCGGTGCCGATCGAGCGGAGCAGGCGATAGGGGCCGAACACCCGGCCCGCGGAAGGGCTCACCACCTCAACAGCTCAACCCGTCCGGGCGCTGCCAACCGACCACGCAGTGCATGGTGCTACGATACACGTGACCGTGTCACACACCGTAACGAACCGGCGACCATTCGTCGGCCGTCCGCGCAGGTCAGCCACCCTCCACGCCGTTCGGCACGGCTGCGGTCACGACCCGGGCGCTGGCTCCAGCGTCAGCTGCCCCGTGGACGCTGCCGACACCGCCAACGTGCTCCAACGCATCGGGATCGACCCGCCCTGCGCCCACCGCTGCACCTGATCGGTGTAGTTCGGCGAGAACGCGTGGCCCGACACGCCGGTCAGGTCGATCCACCGTGACCCATCGAAGTTCGACAGGTCCACCACCATTCGCATCGACGGCACCCAGTCGACCTCGTAGCCCTCGGTCGCAGTCCATCCGGTCGCGTCGACGATCGAGGAACCGCCGCCGACCCGCACGGGCCCACGGTTGAACAGGCGCTCGATCGGCCCGACGCCCGATGACCCCAATGTGGGGTGGCGCAGCGTCAGCGTGTGCAGCGCGCCCCACCGCCACGCGTTCGGGTCGTCGCCGAGCAGGTCGGACACCTCACGGTGGGCGTCGATCAGCGCCGCCCGCAGGATGTCGTCGCGCCGTTCCACCGCCGGGGTGGACCGATCGTCCCACCACGAGGCCGCGGGGATCGCCACCTGCCGCCGGACGACCTCCATCCACCGACCCCCGGCGTTGATCTCGGTGTCGGGCGGCAGGTCGTCGGCGAACGTCCGCAGCAGCAGGTGACGCCAGAACGCGGCGAAGTATGCGCCGGCCGCGCTGTCGGCGGTCTGCTGCCCGTCCCATCCGACCAGCAGGTCACGCGACGCCTCGACGTTGGCGGGGACGTCGAGCCCGGTGAGCAGCGGGACCAGTGTCGCGGCCAGCCCGTTGCGTGCATCGAACTGCACGGCGAGCAGATCGTCGACCGTGAGCTCGTCGGCGTCGCGCAGCAACTCGTGCAGCCGCTGGCTGCGCCACCCGTAGGCGTGGTCGCGGGACAACAACGGGCCGCCGCCGTCGGCGGTCACCGGCTGGTTGGCGGTGACGATGAACCCCTCGTCGGGGTCACGGATCCACGGCAGGTCCTCGAACGCCACGAAGCCCTGCCACTCGTGTGCACCGGTCCAGCCGGGCACCGGCCAGCGGCCGTCGTCGCCAGGCGCGCGCAGCGGGATGCGGCCGGGCGCCTGGTAGCCGATCGTGCCGTCGACATCGGCGTACACGAGGTTCTGGGCCGGGACCTCGAACAAGGCCGCGGCGGCACGGAACTCCTCGAAATCGGCGGCCGCGTTGAGGGCCGACAGCGCGTCGAAGGTCGTGCCCGGCAGCAGGGCTGTCCAGCGCAGGGCGACCGCCAGATCGTCCTCGCCATCCGCGGCCGGTGCGCGCTCGGCCACCGTCGACAACGACTCGACGGCGTCCGACAGCAACGGACCGTGCCGGGTCGAGCGGACCGTGATCTGCACGTCGTCGCCGCCCGCGACCCGGATGGTCTCGTTGCGCACATCGAGCTCGACCATGTCGCCTTGATGCTCGTAGCGATCGCCGTCGACGCGTTCGAGCACGAAGTCGGCGACATCGGGTCCGAGGTTGGTGAACCCCCAGGCGATGCGCGCGTTGTGACCGATCACGATGCCGGGAAGACCGGAGAACGAGGAGCCGGTCACGGTGTACGGGCAGGCCGGCGACACGGTCCGGCAGTGCAGCGCCATCTGGTACCAGATCGACGGCAGGGTCGGCGCGAGGTGGGGGTCGTTGGCCAGCAGCGGCAGGCCGCTCGCGGTCTTCTTGCCCGCCACGATCATCGAGTTCGAGCCGAGACCCGACCCGGCGGGCCCGAGCAGGTCGGGCATGGCGGCGAGCTGGTCCGACAGCCGTGTGACGAGCCGCCGGGCGTCGGCGACGGCGGTCGCCGGCGGCGGCGTCGCCGCGGCGGCCGCCGGCCTGTCGTCGATGATCGGCGCCCGCAGCTCGAACGGGAACGGGGGCCACAGCTGCTCGACCTGAGCTGGGGTCAGCGTCTCGGTGTACGCCACGCGGGCCGACTCGTCCTCGGTGTTGCCGCGCAGATCCCACGCCATCGCCTTGAGCCACGCCAAACTGTCGACGGGGGTCCACGGTTCTGGTCGGTACGCCGGTCGCTGGAGGCCGAGCACGCTGTATTCGAACGCGATCGCCCCGGGCGCGCGGTCGCCGATGTAGGCGTTGACGCCGTCGGCGTAGGCCTGCAGGATCCGCACGCTCTCGGGCTGCAGCAGCGCCAGCTCCTGCTCGGCGATCCGACGCCAGCCCATGGTACGGATGACGCGGTCGGTCGCGACCTGGTCCTCGCCGAACAGCTCCGAGAGGCGACCGGCGGTGGTGTGCCGTCGCACGTCCATCTCCCAGAACCGGTCCTGGGCGTGGACGTAGCCCTGCGCGGTGAACAGGTCGTCGACCGTGTCGGCATAGATGTGTGCGACACCGAAGCCGTCCCGGTGGATGTCGACCGGCCGGTCGAGCATGTCGAGCTGCACCCGTCCGTCCACCTGCGGCCACGGTCGGCGGACGGCGGCCACACCGGCGGCGACCGCGAGCAGCAGCGCCGACACCACCAGCACCGCGGCAGCGAGCATGATCCTGCGAGGCCAGCTCACGTCACGCGGCACGCTTGCATCGACGTCACCGACTCCTCAACGGCAGGGGTCCCGATCGGATCGTGCCACACGACGCCCGCATCGGCACCGGCGCCCCGTACCGCCCCGGAGACCGCCGCGGCCAGACGGCATCGGGCCCGTCCCGAGGCGCACGGGACGGGCCCACTGCGCGGCGACGACCGGGCAAGGCGTCGACCACGCAGATCTGCTGCTCGCCGCTACCTCGCGCCGATCGCGACGTAGCCGACGCGCTCGCGACCGTGGCGGACCTCCCGGTCGTGTGACCGCTCCTCCTGCAGCCGCAGCCGGGCGGTCCTCGACGTGACCGCGTCGTAGCGCAGTACCACGGGGTCGAAGCCCTTGGCGGTCTGATCCGCGGCCACGATCCGTGGCGTCGCGAGTGACCGGCCGAAGCGTACGCCCTTCCAGCGGTTGGTCACGGAGACCGATGTCACCCCGACCCAGACCTTGCGGCCGTCGATGCGGCCGTACCCGGGCGTCAGCGCAAGGTAGTGGACGGTCTCCTGACCGTGCCGGCGGCCGCGGCGCTCGTCGGCCTCGTTGCCCTGGAGCCGCAGTTGGAAGCCGCCTGCTCCGACCCTGCGCACCCGCACGGCCGCGCCGCGCCGGTCGAAGTCGCTGGCGATCTGTGCCAGCACGATCGGCGTGCGTCCGAGGCCGGCGGCGAACCGTGCCTGACGCCATCGGCCGTCGGCGGTGACCGCGCCGGCCTCCAGCGTCGCATCGCCGATCTGATGCCGTCCCGGCTCGGCGGCGATGAACGAGACCGTCTCGAAGGTGTGCCGCGTGCGCAGGTGCCGCCACGTGTCGAGCTCGAGCTCGAACCCGGTGGGTGTGACGTTGCGGATCCGTGCCGTAACCGGTGCCCGGCCGTGCTGGGACACCGCACCGGCCGAGACCACGGGTGTCCGGTCGAACGGTCGGGCGAATGTCACGGGGATCCAGCGGGCGGTGGTGCCCTGCGGCAGCGTCACGCTGCCGGTCTGCACACCGTCGCTGACCGGTTGCTCGGCCGGTGCCAGCTGCAGGATCTCGGCGACCGACGGCACGCCGTGCTCGTCGAAGACGAACAGCAGGTAGCGGCCGGGCGGCGCGACGTTGGCGTTGCGGGGCCCGCGGACGGTCAGCTGATCGCCGGACTGCGTGAAGTCGAGCTCCATGAATCGCTGATCCATGTCGAAGCTGTGGGTGACCGAGCCTGTGCGGATCATCGCGATCTTGGACACCCGGCCCGCGTCGGCGACGCGCACCGGCAGCGCGGTGCCATAGCCGACCTCACCGACGCTCATGATGCGCGGACGCTGTGCCAGCTGGCCGGAGCCGTCCTGCGCGAACAGGTACGGGGGGTAGTAGATCTCGGCGTTGAGGTTGGTCACCGGTCCCGGCGGTCCCCCACCGGCGGTGAGCACGCTGCCGTCGGGCAGCAGGATGCTCGTGGAGTGGTAGAGCCGGGCCTTGCTCGCGGCGGGTCCGGTGCGCCACCTGCCGGTCTCCGGGTTCCAGATCTCCACCTGGTTGGTCGCGTACTCGAGCTGCTGGTTGCGGCTCGCGCCGCCGCTGACCAGCACCTGTCCGTCGGCGAGCACGGTGGCGTCCGACCAGGCACGGTAGGAGTCCAGCGACTGGGTCCTGGTGACCTTCGGCGTCGCGCCCGTGATGTCGACGACCGACGCCGCGCCGTTGCGCTGGGTCAGCAGGATCTTGCCGACGTCGAACATGGCAGCGGGTGTGCGGTTGTCGGTGCTGGGACCGGGATACGTGCCCAGTCGGGTGGCCCGGCCACGGCCACGCGGATCGAACGACCACATGCCGCGATCATCCTTGGTGACGATGAACACGTTGCCGTCCGGGGCCACCCAGCTGCGGGGGTACCACCAGCGACCGCTGCCGTAGACGCCCTCCGACGCCGCACCGGGCAGGCGCCGCCAACCGTTGACCTGACTGTAGATCTCCGGGACCAGCGTCGAGCTGCCTGTCTCGTCACGGCCGCCGTGGACCAGCACCTCACCGTTGGGCAGGGTCGTCGCCGTCGGGTACCACCGGGCATAGGACATGGCGTCGCCCAGACGGGTGAGCGAGTTGCCGACCGGGTCGAACAGGTTGACGTCGTTGACCCCGTCGTTGAACGCGCCACCCGGTGCGCCGTTCTCCTCCCCGCCGGTGATGAGCACGTCGCCGCTCGACAGCACGGTCTGGGCGCTGCAGAACAGGTTGGTCTTCGTCTGCACCGGCAGGGTCGTGTGGCTGCCGGCACCGAGACCACGCGTGGGGTCCCACACGTCGTAGTTGAAGCCGTACGACGGCCGCCCGTCGGTGATGCCGTAGGTGAGCACCTTGCCGTTGGGTAGGACGATCGCGTGGAGCGCGCCGAGTGGCCACGGCGCGACCGACGACCAGGCGCCGGTTTCGTGTGCGTCGCGGGTGACCTGGATCGTCGCACCGTTTGCGGTGGTCGCCGGATCACCGCCGCGATCGATCGGGCCGACCGGCCCGATGTCGGTGAGGGCATCGTCGGTGACCGACTGTGCACTCGCCGGCGACGGCGATCCCACCAGCAGCAACGAAGTCAGTAGCACGAATGACAGCACAACAGCACGTGCACGAATACGAAGAATCGCCAACACGAACCCTCCACGATCAGCCCGGCTGGTGCACTCGGAATTGCGATGTGTGCACCTGAACCGACCGTACGGAGTTACGTGGGGTAATTACTCCTCGTGATTGTGTAACTGCGGGAATGTGAACATCATCGATGTGTGATGCACATGCGCCATCAGGGCATGACGACACCGCACAACAACCCCACAGAAAAAATTCAGTGCGAAACGCTTATGTTACGAAGCGTGATAACGCCGGTGACCTGCCTTCACACCGACGTGACGAAGCCCCAGATCAGCCGCGCGCACCCGTCGAGGTGGTCGATGAACGGACCGTGGCTCGAGTCCTTCACCACGTGTTCCTGCACGACGCCACCGGCCTGGCGGTACGCGTCCAGCACCGTGCTGATCTGGGCGTTCATCGGCTGTGGCGGGTGGACATCGAGCCCGGGCCAGTCCGGCAGCACGTCGATGCTGCCCAGGGTGCCCGCATCGAACATCGACTGGTCGCCGACCACCAGGTCGCCGTCGCCGTGGACCCACAGGATGGGCGGCATGGGATCGATGGCGGTGATGCCGCTCGTGTTCAGGTAGCGGCCCGACAGCGCGTTGAGGATCCCGCGGCGTCCCGGAGCGACGCCCGGCCAGTTGTCCGATGGTGTGGCGTCACCCGGGTAGCCATCGTCGCCGATTGCCGACCGCAGCACCTCGGTGACGAGTGCGTCCTCGCGGTCGGGGTCCATGGCAAACTCGGGGTGCCAGTAGAACGCCCGCATCACACTGCGCGGCGAGACGCTGCTGTCGGTGCTCGTGTCGCCGTCGGCCAGGCGTTGGACGAACTCGGGGTTGGCGAGGCCGCCACCGCTGCCGGCGAAGTCGTCCGACGTCGGCGTGCCCTGCGGATCCTTCGTCGCACCGAAGCCGTAGGGCGACACGGTGTCGACCAGCGTCAGCGACGCGACGTCGGCGGGTCGATCGATGGCGTACTGCATGATGGCGCCGCCGCCGGTGGACCAGCCGATGAGGTGGACCGGCGCGTCGAGCTCGAGCGCGCGGACCAGCGCGGCCAGGTCGTCGGACCAGTCACGTAGGCCCCGGGTCGCGTCGATCGGCGCGCGCTGCGTCGTGCCGAATCCGCGCATGTCCGGCGCGACCAGCTGCAACCCCGCCGGCGCCGCCGCCATGAACTGGTCCCAGAACAGCGCTGTCGACAGGTTGCCGTGCACCAGCACCACCGGCGTCGCGTCCTCGGAACCGCGGCGCAGACAGTGCATCCGGAGCCGGTCGGTATCGACGTCGACCGCGCGGATCCCGTCGGGCATGGTGTGCATCGCAGGCCCCTTCGATGACTGCGCCGGACGGGCAGCGTACGTCGCCGGCCGGCGGCGGTCGAGTCGGGTACAGCGGTCGCGCAGCCCCACTCAACGTGCGAACGCCGCGATCACCGGCGCGAAGCGTTCGACGCCGGCCGCGTCGGTGACGTCCACCAGGCTGACGATGGCCGTCGACACGCCGGCGACTGCGTCGGCGTACTGCGCCACCAGCCGCAGTGTGCGCTGCTCACCGCCGCCACCGACCAGGATCGGCACCCGCTCGGAGATCGGCCGGGGGTAGCAGATCGCCTCACGACGGCCGAGCGCCGGTCCCTCGAACGACGGCGTGCCCGGACCCCACATCATCGGCAGCAGACGCAGCGCGTCCTCCAGCAGCGCGAACCGCTCGCCGACCGGCGGGAGCTCCCACCCGTAGGCGGCGTGCTCCCGGGCGAACCATCCAACGCCCACACCACATGCCGCCCGACCGCCACTGAGCACCTCAAGCGTCGCGACGATCTTGGCCAGGTGCGACACGTTGCGGAACGTGATCGCCGTGACGAGCACGCCCAGCCGACACCGGTGCGTCACCGCGGCCAGGTAGCCCAGGGTGGTGTAGCTCTCGAGGATGTCGTCCCACTCGCGACCGACCTGGGGGATCTGCACCACGTGATCCATCACCCAGACGCTGGAGAAGCCGATCCGCTCCGCCGCCGTGGCGATGGCCGCCAGCCGTTCCGCGGTCTCGTGCGGCCGGCCGGGCCAGCCGAACGCCGAGACCTGCAACCCGAATCGCATCGGCACGGCCTCCTGTCGTTGTCGTGCGGCGGCCTGCGTGCCGTCGAGCAGCGGTGTCGGCACGATGACGACCTCCCCGGGTTCATGGACGGTGGCGAAGCCCTCGTCGGCGAGGTGCTCCCGGGCCTGCGCCCAGGCGCCTAGCTGGGCCGACAGCACCTTGGACGGCACCGGCCGATCCCGCCGGCGGTTGCGTTCCCGACAGACCGCTGCCGGCACGTCGAACGCGACGGCGTGGCAGGCGACGCCGTGCCGCCGGGCGAGCTCCACGTACCTGCGCCGGCGATCGGCGTCCAGCGCGAGCGAATCGATCACGGTGAGCAGCCCGCGTCCCAGCCGCCGGTCGACGACATCGTCGAGGACGGCGGTGCCGGCACGCTGATCGTGTGGCCCGTCGCCCACCAGTGCCCGCAGCGCGTCGCTGGACACCACCTGGCTGGCACGGAACTGCGCCGCAGCCCAGCGCGACTTGCCGGCGCCGGACGGCCCGACGAGCACGACGAGCCCACGGGTCGGCAGACGCACGTCGCTCACTGCTCCTCCACGTCGACACCGTAAGGCGGTCGATGCGCGTCCAGTCTGCCCGACCGGGTAGCGTGGCGGACATGGCGGCGATCGGGCCAGAGGGCAGGCGCCTGCTCATCGGCGGGGCGCTGGTCAATGTGTCGCTCGGGTCGTTGTTCGCGTGGAGCCTGTTCGTCGCACCGCTGGTGGACGAGTTCGGCAGCTCCGCCGCCGCCGTGTCGAGCGTCTTCTCGGTCACCGTCGTCGTCTTCGCCGCGATCGTGCTGGCCGGCGGCCGCGTCGTCGACCGCTATGCGCCACGGCGGCTGGTGGTCGCGTCGGCCGTCATCGCGGTGTGCGGGCTGTCGCTCTCGGCGAGCGCCGGCTCGCTGCCGTGGGTGATCGCCGGGTACGGCGTGCTGTTCGGCACGGCGAACGGACTCGGCTACGCCACGGCGGTGGCGATCGCCGGCCGGGGTTTCGATGCCCGCCGCGGGTTCGCGCTCGGGGTGGTGGTGGGTGCGTACGCCGCGGGACCGCTGGTGGCGTCACCGCTGATCACCTCGCTGCTGTCATCGGTGGGCTGGCGGGTGACCTTCGGCGCGCTGGCCGTCGGCATCGGCGCGGCGCTGCTGATCGGCGCGGTCCTGCTCGGTGCCGGCCCGTCCGTTGACGCCGGCGACGCTGGTGCCACCCCATCCGGAGACGACCGGCCGATCCTGCG
>JAHWKT010000109.1 GCA_019347695.1 Actinomycetota bacterium
GAGGCGGTGATCGTCGTGCTCGACGGCGACCAGGCCCGGGTCGAGACGACCTGACCCGCATCCCGCCGGCGACCAGGCGCGCGTCGAGACGGCGTGACCGGCACACGGTCGCCGATGGACTGACCGTCCGCCCCGGCGGCAGCCCGACGTGAGGGTCTTGTGGCCTGCCGGACGTCGTGCGTACCATCCAGGCGCTGCGGCGGGATCCGATCCTGGCGGACCCTGTGAGCCCGGCCGGATGGAGGCGACATGTCACTCGTCGGTGCCCGCGTACTGCGCAAGGAGGACCCGAACCTGCTGACCGGCCGCGGGCAGTTCGTCGACGACATCGCCCTACCCGGCACGCTGTTCATGACGCTCGTGCACTCCACCGAGGCGCACGCACGGATCGCAGGGATCGACACCTCGACGGCGCGCGACATGCCGGGTGTCCGAGGGGTCTGGACGCTCGGCGACCTCGGCGACGTGCCGCCGCTGCCGGGGGTGCCCGGCTTCGACCGGCCGGTGCTGGCAGGCGACCGCGTGCGGTTCGTCGGCGAGCCCGTAGCGGTCATCGTCGCCGACGACCGCTACGCCGCCGCCGCCGCCGTCGAGGGCGGCGTCGTCGACTACGAACCGCTACCACCGCTCGTGACCACCGATCCGGCGCTGGCCGACGATGCGACGCCGCTGTTCGACTTACGCGTGCCCCGGCACACCGGTGTCGGATTCCAGAAGTTCCGCCGCCGGGCGCAGGACTGGGCGATCGTCGGCGCCGTCGCGACGCGCACGAACGGCGCGACCGTCGTCGGCTACCGGCGTCACCTCGCCCGGGTGCTCACCCACCGCGCGTTGCAGCAGCTGGCCGGCTGACATGGACCTCGGGCTGCGCGGACGGGTGGCGGCGGTCGCTGGAGCGTCGAGCGGCTTGGGGTTGGCGATCGCCAGAGCGCTGGCGGCGGAGGGCGCCGACGTCGCGATCTCGGCGCGTGACCGCGGCCGGCTCGAGGCGGCGCGCGACGCGGTCGATGCGGCGGGCGAGGGTCGGGTGACGGCGGCGTCGGTCAACGTCCGCGACACCGAGGCCGTCCGTTCCTGGATCGACGGGGTCGCCGACGCGCGGGGTGCGCTGCACATCGTCGTCCCGAACGCCGGCGGACCGCCGGGCGGCACCGCGACCGCGTTCGACGTCGACGCCTACCGCGACGCGGTCGAGCTCAACCTGCTGTCGCAGATCGCCATCACCAACGCGGCGTTGCCGCATCTGCGTGCCGCCGGGTGGGGCCGGATCATCTTCGTGGGGTCGGTGTCGATCCGGCAGCCGATCCCGACGCTCGCGTTGAGCAACACCGCCCGCGCCGGCATCGCCGGCTACGCCACGTCGCTGGTCGCCGATCTGGGCGACAGCGGCATCACCGTCAACGTCCTCGCGCCGGGCTACCACGCGACCAGCCGGCTCGAGGAGGTCATCGGCGACGACGAGGACGCCCGGGCGGCGATCACCGACGACATCCCGCTGGGTCGCATGGGCGACCCCGCCGACCTCGGCGCGATCGCGGCCTTCCTGGCCGGCGAGCAGGCCAACTACATCACCGGCGCCGTCATCGGCGTCGACGGCGGCCTGTCCCGCTCGCTGCTGTAGACCCGTCCGTCGGTGGTGTGTCGGTTCGGGCCCGGATGTGGGTGCTGGCCGCCACGGTTGCGCGTCGGTTGGCGAGGTGTGTCGGTTGGGGCCCGGATGTGGGTGCTGGCCTACACGCTCAGGCGGGCGCGGCGAAGCGGACCGGGTAGGCGGCGAAGTGCGGGCGGATTGGGCCGCCCTGCGACCACGTGCAGGTGTTCGGACATCATCGGCTGACCGACGAACGCGAGCCGTTCGCCAGTGCACCCCACGTATGCTCGACCTGAGGCCGCCAGTCGTGCGGGACGATCACGGCCGCGATCCACCGGATGATCGACGGCGGGGCACCGATGCTGGTGTCGCGTTGCCGTCAGGTCTCGGCCTGCACCTCGAGGTCGAACGGCTCGAGGGATTCCACATCAGTGGCGCCGGTCAGCACCTCGGCGTAGCCAGCGGCGCCGCGCAGGTAGTGCTGGAGGAATGCGGTCATGTACGCAGCCGCGATGCGCTGCTGGTCGTGGCGCGCAATGAGCGGGTCTCCGTCGCTGCCGAAGCACAACGACTCGGTGAAGCCGAAGTGGTTGGCGCCGCCGATGGTGAGAAGGTGCTTTGGGGATTCGCAGCTGTTGTAGAACGCTGTCGCGTTGCCCCCGAACGTCCCATCGTCGCGGGTGACGGCGACGGTGAGACTGGGGATGTTTCCGACGCTGCGGGTCTGGCCGGATGGCACCAGTGCGGCGACGGCTCCGACATTGAGAGCCCCGGAGGCGGCAACAGCGTACGCCGCTCCACCTCCCGTAGAGTGGCCGATGAGGACGATGTCGGTGGTCCGCAGCCGCTGCTCGAAGGGTGAGCCGCCGCGCGTGTTCTCAGCGATCATGTACTCGGCCTCGGCCTGCATCAGGTCGATCTGGAAGAACGGACCAGGTGGCGCTGCCGAGGCGTCGCCGGAGATCACGACGTATCCCCAGCGCGCAAGGTGACGCAGGATCGTATCGAGTTCGAGGAGGTCGTTTCCGTCGTCGGTCGGCGTGCCCGGACAGGGTGGGGCACCGCGGTTGGCGTGCACGAACGCAGCCACAGGGAACGGCGCTCCTGGGGCGATGGGGGCGTTGGTCGCCTCCCGCGTGGCTGGGTAGTAGATGACGGCGTTGACCCTCGCGTCCTGGCTCGGGATGGGCATGGCCTTCACCACGCGCACCCCGGCCCGGTGGGGGCCGTGCCCCAACGGCCAGTCGCGGGGATGGCCGATGGAGCCGCCGACCACGATCCGCGAGGCAGAGTCGATCGCCACGGCACTCGCTCGATCGACCGAGCCCTCGACGAAGTCAGCGAAGACCTGCCCCTGCAACCCGAAGGACATGTCCGGGGTGCCGTCAGAGAGCAGGCGAGCCGTCGCGAAGACCGTGCCGCCGCCCGATGTTCCTGTGTAGCCAGCGGCGACCACCCGGTTGGTGGCGTCCACAACGACATCCTCAGCACCGTCGGTGTCGAAGAACGTAGAGCTGGAGCGCCCGTCGAAGGAGAAGGTCTGGTCGTGGTCACCGCCGGGAAGCAGCCGCGCGATGCCGAACTGGTCCAGGTTCTCGTGGGACAGCCCAGCCAGCACGATACGTCGATCGCCGGCGAGTGCCACCGCCTTCACCTGCCCTCGACTGCCACCCAGGTCGCTGTAGGCGCGTCCGTTGACGCCGAAACTGGGATCCAGCCGGCCGTCTCCGAGCAGCCGGGCAACAGCGCCATCGCTGGCAGCGCCGGGTCCGACCTTCCCGGCCACGACGATCCGCCAGCGGTGATCATGCAGCACTGAGAACCCGGTGTCGATGCCGGTGAACTCGACCACCGCGCGCCCGTTCGTGCCGAAGCGTTGATCGAGCGTGCCGTCGGTCAGCAACCGCAGGACAGCAAACACGTTGCCGGGCAGCTGGGCGTTCGCGAACCCAGCGGCCACGATGCGGTCCAAGGGGTCGATCGAGACGTCGAGGGCGAAACCGGGACCTTCGTCAAAGGCGGCGACGACGCGTCCCTCGTTCCCGAAGGAGTCGTCGAGGGCACCATCCTCCAGGAGTCTCACCACGGCGAACTCATTGCCCTTGTCGGGTGCGGCGACACCTCCCACGGCAACGATGCGCTGCTCGGAGTCGAGTGTGACCGACATCGCTCCGCCGGACCGACCATCGAACCCGACGCGGAGGCGACCGTCGCCGGCGAAGGAACCATCCAACTCCCCGGACGGCAGGTGTCGAGTGAACGCGAACTCCGTGGCCTCCGGGGCAAGGAGGGCGCCGGCGGTGATGATCCGGTCCTCGGCATCCACGGCCAGCCCGAAGGCGTTCACCGAGCCTTCGACGAACTCCGTGGTCACCCTGCCGCCATCCCCGAACGCGGGGTCAGGATCCCCGTTGTCGAGAAACCGCGCTATCGCGAACAACGCCATCCCTCGATCAGACACTCCTGGGTCCCGGACGTCAATGGGGACCCGGCATCCTCCTGCCGCGCGGCCCATGGCGTCGCCGGCAGGTCTGGCGCTCCTGATCGAGGACGGGATGTCGACGAATGACCGACAGGCAAAGGAACCACCGCGCCAAAGCCTCGAACAACGTCGGTTCCCGCAAAGTCGTGCCCACGTGCAGCAACTGCGGTCGTCGAGCTCACCCGTCCAGGTGGCAGGGACAACCGCGCGGTATTCCCGGTACTCGCGCGGATGGGGTCGCGTGAGCCTTCGCCGTTGCAGGTCTGCGGGTACGGTCTGTTGCTCGCTGGCGGATGGTGAACCAGGTCGGTGAGCGAGGTGGGGTAGATGGGCTCGATCCAGTGGGCGACGCGCACACAGCGGCCTGACCTGTCGGGCATTCCGACGCTGGACGTCTGGCCCGAGTACAACCTGCACGGCGACATCGTCGGTGCGCTCTGGCCGCGATTGCACGACGAGCTGCCACAGTTCCAGTCCGTCTGCTGGGACGCGGACTCCGGCAGTGTCCTCGCGGAGACGCACACCGTCCCATGCTGGTGGGACGGCAGCGACGATGGGCTGGGACCTGGCATCGACGCGACGATGGCCGACGCTTTCGCCCGCCTCGATCGCGGCGAGCCGCCCAACGCGCTGTGTGCGCTCGCCGCCGAGGTCGCTCCGGATGCCCGCTCGCGGGGCCTCGCGGCAGAGACGTTGCGACAGATGCGGCGGGTCGCTGCCGCCCACGGGTTGCCCGCGGTGATCGCGCCGGTGCGCCCATCGTGGAAGGCCCGCTACCCGCTGGTTCCCATCGCGCAGTACGTGACCTGGCGGCGGGCCGACGGGATGCTGCTCGACCCATGGATGCGGGTGCACGAGCGGCTCGGTGCCCGGATGGGCCCGCCGCTGCCGCGGTCACTGCGGATCACCGGAACTGTCGCAGAGTGGGAACAGTGGACGCAGCTGTCGCTGCCCGCGTCCGGTCGCTACGTCTTCCCTGAGGGCCTCGGCCCGCTGCACGTCGATCGCGAGGCGGATCACTGCGAGTACTGGGAACCCAATGTCTGGTTCATTCACCAAGCGTGATTGGTAGTCGTGCGGCGTGACGGTTCACCTTCAGGTCTCGTGTCCGCTCGAGGGGGTGGGTGACTCGGTTCCTTCTCGACCGAATGGACGCCAGCAGCGACGGCGAACGCTCGGGAGTGGCTGGGCAGCTACATCTCTGCGCAGCCACCAAGACACGCGGGTACCGGGGTTGCCGCAATGTCTCGTGTCGCGATCGGAGGTTGTCTGGGTATGCGACTGTCAGCCAGCGACGCTCGTCCGATACCATCGCGGCAGGCGATGGCCACGTGGCAGTCTCGATCGGGCCATCGCAGTGACGAACCAGATATGTATGGCACCGGATCAGGAGCGCACATGACCCCCGGTGACGCGGCACAACGCTGGGCTGACACATGGCAAGCCGGATGGGAACGGCTCGATGCGGATCCGATCGTCGCGCTGTACGCCTCACGTGGTGGGTCGACCTTCGAGATGAGACAACGAGACCACCCTCGCAGGCACGTCGGTGCTGCAGTTCGATGCAGATGGTCTCGTCATCGAACAGTGGGACACGTGGAATGTGGTCGGGGAGCGGCGCAAGCCGCCGAACGACTGCGGCCCCGTTCCACCGCTGAGCGGCAGCGATGTGACCATCTACGGCAATCGGCTCGTCGGCTCGCTGTACGCGACGCAACCGACCGACCGAGCATCCATGATC
This sequence comes from Actinomycetota bacterium, assembly GCA_019347695.1. Taxonomy (GTDB): domain Bacteria; phylum Actinomycetota; class Nitriliruptoria; order Euzebyales; family JAHELV01; genus JAHELV01. The sequence continues at coordinate 5,815 of JAHWKT010000109.1, forward strand.
TCGGCTCAGCTGACATTCGTTCAAGACGTCGCTCCCACCGTCCGAGATGATCAGGATCGTGTGACGGACCTTCAGCACCGTCCCCGACGTCGTCACGCTCGAACGCCATGCACTACACACTGATCTCTGCATCGCGTCGAACCGATACGCAGCCCAGGGCGATGTCACCCCCCACCCAACCGGGAGAACGGCCACGATGACCACCCGATTCGGACAGGTCAACCTGTTCGTCGCTGACATGGCCGCGTCGGTCGACTTCTACCGGCTCCTCGAGCTCGATGTACCCGATCCGTTCGAATGGCCGCCCGGCTCGGACGCCGAGCACGTAGAGATCCACCACCACAGCGACTGCTACCTCGCCCTCGACAACCACCCCTCAGGCACGATCTGGAACAATCGGTTCGATCCGGCCAGAGGCATGGGAACGCCGTGGTCGGCCTCCTCGTCGACTCCCGCGACGAGGTCGACCGGCTCTACCGCACGGTCACGGCGGCGGGTCACCCGGTTGGGCAGGAACCGTACGACGCCTTCTGGGGATCGCGGTACGCGATCGTGATGGACCCCGACGGCAATCAGGTTGGCCTCAAGAGTCCGATCGACGAGTCGCGCACCTACACACCTGACATCCCCACATAGCCCCTGATGGTTGTCCGGTGGGTACGGGCGTTCGGAGATCTGTAGCGTCCGAGGGCCTCGCATGCCCGGCTCGCGCGTTGGAGGCGCTGTCAGTGGAGCGCGCGGAGGCGTAGTCCTGTGACGGGTTGGAAGTCCGCGTGGTTGCGGGTCGCGAGACTCAGCCCGTGTTCGAGCGCGGTGGCCGCGATGAGCGCGTCGGGGAGCCGGAGCTGGGTGTCGCGGCGGATGCGCCCGGCCCGCTCTGCAACGTCGCGATTCACGGGGAACTCACGAAACGGTGCGAGCAGTTGGGAGACTGCGTCGGTCGCGATGGTCCCGGCAAACAGCTCGGCGCGCGTCACCACGGAGTACGCGAGCCGATGCTTGCCCGCGCGTAGCTCGTGTGCGCCGCGGAGGTGATCGACGAACAGGTCGGTGTCGACCAGGACCTTAGCCACGGTCCCACTCATCACGGCTGGGTGCAGTGGCATGAGGATCGGCACCGAAGGTCGCTGCGAGCGCCGCCTCCGCGTCGACGTGGCTGTCCGCAAGGTACGCGTCGACGGCGCGACGCACGACCTCGGCCAACGTGACGCCTTCGGTCTGCGCGACCTGGTCAATGCGGCGACGTTGCTCAGGGGTGAAGTAGACCTGCGTGCGCGTGGCTGACATACAGCACAGCATACAGCAACTGCGCAGTGACGGCGCGGTGCTCCTTCGACGTCCGCTACGCTGCGGACGTCTCTGCCGACCGTCGGACGTCCCATGACCCCGCAGCGCGTCACGCTCATCACCCTCGGCGTCACCGATCTGGCTCGTACGCGAGAGTTCTACGCCGCGCTCGGATGGCGGGAGCACAGCCTGACGTTGCCAGATCCGACGGATCCGGGCGCGCCGTAGCGGTCACCACCCCACGCAGGCTATCGATCCTCTCGCATGGCGCGGTCGTCGACGAGGCGCAGCAGGCGGGTGGTGGCCAGCCGGATCGGAGCATCCAGGTCGCCGAGGTCGAGCGCGGTGCGCTGGTCCCAGCCCCGAGCCCGTCGAGGCGGGCGCGGGCGGACTCGTCGTCGAACAGGCTGGCGCGCTGGTTGAGCTCGGTGAACACCGCGCCGGGCCGCACGCAGCTCACCCGGATGCCGCGAGGCCCGAGCTCGGCGGCCAGCACGCCGGTCACCGCCTCCAGCGCACCCTTGGTGGCGGCGTACGGCGAGGCCCCCGGGAAGGCCCGGGCGACGTGGACAGAGCCAAAGAAGACGACACCATCGAGCCGACCCCGGCCGTGCGCGACCGCCGCGTCGACGAGCGCCGCGCGGTCCCCGGCAGCGGTGACATCGGCGCGGACCGCCGGTCACCAGCACCGATAGCTCCTCGAGTGCGCGCACCGGTACCCTCCGGTTCACAGGGTTCGCACGACATCGTCGGGCCGTCCCAGCGCCCACGCCGCCGCGCGCCGCACGATACGGCGGTGCGACGGGTGCGCCAGCGAACGCTCGTCGTGGCCGAGCGCGTCGTAGACGACCCGGGCCCCACCCGGCAGCGTCCGGGCCCACAGCAGCGGGTGGTCCCGGCCCCCGTGAGCGGACAGCGCCAGCGGCTCGATGTCGGGCTGCTCGGCCATGAACCCGTAGACCTCGTCGACGATCTCGAAGTCGTCCACGCCCGCCACGATCGGATGCGCGTCGGTGCGGACGGTGATCGCCGCCTCGGACACCGGCGGGTGCGTGGAGCGTCCCCAGTCCCACCTCGCGCCGACGATGAACCCCCAGTGGTCCCAGTCGTCGAAGCAGATGGCCGCGGCGTGCAGCGCCAGCAGCGGCCGGCCGGCGTCGAGGTGGCCGACGAGCGCGGCCCGCGCCGCGTCCGACAGCGACAGGCCCCACTCGTCGCTCAGATGCGCGTAGCGCTCGGCGCCCTCCATCCGCCAGCGCAGCGCGTTGACGGTCACCAGGTCGACGGGCTCGTCGGCGAGTCGCCGCAGGCCGCTCTCGACGTCGTCGGTGATCTCCGAGGCGATGTCGACCTCGGTGAGGATGTCGGCCACCATCCGCGACGTGGCTGTGAAGTCGTGCGCGACGCCGCCGGAGATCAGCAGGTTGTAGGCGGTCATGGCGTATCAGTCATGTGACTCATCACTTCGCTACTCGAGGTCTGGTCGGCCGACCGTGTCGACGCGGCGCGGGCGCGGCAGCTGACCGATCATGTTGCGGGTCACTCGCCGTCGACCAACAGCGTCTGTCCGGACACGTAGGCGGCCTCGTCGGATGTCAGGAACCGTACGACCGCCGCGACGTCGTCGGCGGTGCCCAGCCGGCCGAGCGGCACCTTGGACGCGCGCAGCTCGCGGAACTCCGGGTCGGTGTAGATCGGCGCGGACATGCCCGCGTCGATCAGACCAGGCGCGACGGCGTTCACGCGGATCCCCAGCGGCCCCCACTCGATCGCCATCTGCTCGACCAGCAGCCCGACCGCCGCCTTCGTCGCGCCGTACCCACCGGCGTTCGGCCCGGGGGCCACGCCGTTCATCGACGTCACCGCCACGATGCTGCCGCCCCGGTCGCCCATCCGCCGCGCGACTGCCCGTGCGGTGAGGAAGGTGCCGGTGAGGTTGACGTCGACCACGGCCCGCCAGTCGCGCTCGGCGAGCTCCAGCAGGGGACCGAAGCGCACGATGCCGGCGTTGCAGACGGCCACGGTCGGCGTCGCCCCGAGCGCATCCAACGCGGCCTCGATCGCGGCCTCGTCGGTGGTGTCGGCACACAGCGCGACCGCCGACGGCAGGCGCGCGGCGACCTGTCGGGCCGCGTCGCCGTCGCGATCGAGCACTCCGACGTGGTGGCCGGCGTCGGCGAGCGCGCCTGCGATCGCCGCACCCAGCCCCTGACCGGCACCGGTGACCACGGTCACGCGCACCGTCGCGCGCGTCCGCACCCGTCGCATGGCTGTGCGATCGTCCGTCGTTGACGGCTCCTCCTGACCTACGTGGCGGTCTGGCCCGCAGTCTCGCAACGGTACGAACGGGGGCCGACCGGTACAAGCCCGGAGGTCCCGGGACGCCGAGAGCGTCACGCGCCGGCGGTGACGGCGGGCGACGTCGCGGCCTGCTGGGGCTCGCGGACCGCGGCGCGTGGGAGCAGCGCTGGCACCACGAGCAGCGAGGTCATGCCGGCGGTGAGCATCGCGATCCACATGATCTGCGACAGCTGCGTGTGGATCTTCAGCGGCGACAGCCACAGCGCGCTCAGCGCGATGGCGATGCCCAGCGCGTTCGCGGCGATCGGTGGGCCGGCCCGGTCGATGGCGCGCAGCACATGGCCGTCGCCGGCGGGGCGCGCGTGGTTGATCGCCGCGACGTAGTGGACGACGTAGTCGATGCCGACCCCGAGCACGATGCTCGACACCACAGCCGTCAGCAGGTTCAGCTGCATGCCCGACACGGCGATGAACCCGAGCAGGGTCGCGATCGTCAGCGTGATCGGCACGAGCGAGATCAGCGTCTCCCACCACCGCCGGTACGCGAACGCCAGCAGTGCCGCAACCAGCAGGTAGGCGACGATCAGCGAGGTGACCTGCGCGTCGAGCACCAGGCGGGCGATCTCGTCCCATACCACCGGCAGGCCGGTCAACACGCGGATCTCATCGCGTTGCTCGGCGAACGCCAGCCAGCTGTTGAGGTCGGCGGTCGTGAAGTCGCCGGGCAGCAGCAGGAAGCGCAGCCCGTCCTCGCTGGCCATCTTGCCGAGCGCGACCTCCTGCTCCCCGGACAGGACCGCGTCGAGCTGCGCTGGCGGCAGCTGATCGGCCAGCTCGGCGACCGAGAACACCTCGCGGACGCCGTCGAGCTGTTCGAGCTCGGCCGACGTCGCCCGTGCGGCGCGCAGCGACGCCTCGGGCGACGTGGGATCGAAGACGAACTCGCCGATCAGCGGCGTCGCGCCGCCGAACAGCTCCTCGGTCCGCTCGAAGGCCTGGCGTACCGGGTCGTTGTCTTCGAAGAAGAACAACTGATCTGCATTGACCTCGAGCCGCGGCACCGCGACCACCGCGAACGCCACGATCCCGATCGTGAGCACCGTCGCGGGGATCCGCGTGCGCACCAGCGCCTTGAGGCCAGCGATGACCGGGCGGCCCAGGATCGGTGGGCGCGTTCGGGCGCGCAGATGCAGGCGGCTGAGCAGCGCCGGCAGCGAGAAGAACGACACGATCCCAGCGAAGACGATGCCGGCGGAAGTGAACAGGCCGAGCTGGCGGATCGGTTCGACGTCGGTCGCGACCAGCGACAGGAAGCCGGCGGCAGTGCTGACCGTGGTCAGGATCATGGGCACCCCGACCTGCGACAGCGTTGAGCCCACCCGCTCGACCGCGTCGTCGGTCCGCTCGGACTCCTGCTGATAGTGGGTGACGAAGTGCAGCCCGTCCGCTGATCCCATCACGATCACGAAGATCGGCACGATGACGGTGACGACATCGATCTCGAACCCGAGCCCGAACACCAGACCGAAGGTCCACACCGACCCGAGGATGGCCGGCACGATGGCCAGCACGCTCAGCCGACGGTCGCCGATCGTGGCGAAGAACACCGCGACGAGCAGCGCGATCACGATTGGTGGGATGACCAGCAGCACCACCGACAGCGCATCGATGACCGACGCGAAGACCACAGGGTTGCCCGAGAACGTCAACTCGAGGTTCGGTGCCGTGACATCGGTCACCCGCCGTGCCGTGCCGGTCAGATCTCCGTCCGCGGTGACGATGAGCAGGGTGTGCTGCGCGTCCGCGCTGACCAGCAGCTCGGATACGGGGCTGCGCTCCAGCACCTGCACCGCAACCGCATCGGGCTGCCCACGCAGCGACGCCGCATCGAGCTCGCCACCGGTCACCGGGTTGGTCTCGGGGACCACGCTGGCGACCTCGCCGACCCCGTCGACGTCGCGCAGGGTGGCGCGCAGCTCGGCCACACGCGCCAGGTTGTCCGATGTGCGCAACGTCTGCCCGTCGGGCAGCGACGCAACGACGTTGATCGGGTCCTGCGTCTCGTAGCGGTCCTGCAGCGCCGCGAACTGCTCGCCGGTTGCGTTGCCCTCGAGCAGGAACGACGAGACGTCGGCATTCAGGCTCAACCGGAACAGCATCGACACCGCGAGCAACGTGACGACCGCGGTCGCCCCCAGCACCACGCGGGAGCGGTGCACGATGACGCGGGCGATCCGTTCCATGGACAGTTATTCTACGAGCGTTGAATACGGTTGTACAGCCGGACCGACGAAAGTGTGGACAGTGGCGCGAGGCAGGAAGGGCCGCCGCCCTGGCAGCCCCGACACACAGGACGAGATCCTCCAGGCGGCAAGCCGCGAGTTCGCCGCCAAGGGGTACGACGGCGCGACGATCCGTGGGGTTGCCGCGGCTGCCGGGGTGGATCCCGCGCTCGTTCTGCACTACTTCGGCACGAAGGAGCAGCTGTTCATCGCCACGCTGCACGTGCCGGTCAATCCGGCGGCCATGGTCCGGGGCGTCCTCGACGACGCGCAACCTGGCGAGATCGGGGAACGTCTCATCTCGACGATGCTCGGCGTCTGGGACGCGACCGCCCATCGCAGCCCGCTCGTCGCTGTGCTCCGATCGGTCGCCGGCGAGGGGCCGGTCGCCGACACCGTGCGACAGTTCATCGAGCACTCGATCATCGCGGCGTTCGCACAACGGCTTCCCGGACCGGAACCACAGCTGCGCGCGGTGCTCATCGGCTCGCAGGTCATCGGGCTTCTCGTCGGCCGCTACGTCGTTCGCCTGGAACCGCTCGCATCGACCGACCCCGCGCGCCTCGCCGCCATCTACGGACCGACGATCGACCGCTACGCCTACGGCTCCCTGCCTCCAGACGGCGCGTAGCTCGAGCATGTGATGTATACTGACACCATGCAGCGTACACAGGTGTATCTCTCTGCCGAGGACGTCGAGGCGCTCGATCGCGCGGCGGCGCAGACGGGCGCATCACGTTTCGGAGCTCATCCGGCGTGCCATCCGTCATCAGTACGCGATGCAGTCGGCCGAGGAGCGGATCGAAGGCTGGGAGCGCAGCTTCGGCGCCTGGCGGGACCGGGACGACAGTGGCGCCGAGTACGTCGACGCCATCCGCGGTGATCTCGACGACCGGCTCTCGCGTCTCGGTCTGGAGTGATCGCGCTCGACACCACGGTGGCCGTCGACCACCTCCGTGGTCACGAACCAGCACGGCGGCTGCTCGTCGGTCACGCACGCCGCAACACGACTGTGGTAGCGAGCGAGATCACCCGGTTCGCGCTCCTCTGCGGGGTGCGCGGACACGAACTCACCGAGCTCGAAGCCCTCTTCCGCTCGATCGAGTTCGTCGCGGTCACTGCCGACATCGCCCGAACCGCAGCGGGATTCGCCCGCCAGTATCGACGGAGTCACTCGGGCATCGACACGGCAGATTATCTGATAGCGGCGACGAGTTTCGTGATGTCTGCGCCCCTGGTCACGACCAACGTCAAGCACTTTCCGATGTTGGC